>NZ_JBFTMC010000063.1:0-24867 GCF_056396765.1 Bacillus sp. 05T22 | reverse complement strand
GAACTTACGTTTACATTAGGTGGGCTAGATAGTGGAAAAACATACCTGCTAGAAGCAGTTGCGATCGATTCATTCGAAAATGAAAGTGAACAGCCATTACAAGCAGAAGTAACAACAAAAAAAGAAATTATTGATCCTAATGTGAAAGTGCCAAAGGCGGATGTATTTGATGTTAACTTTTTAGATGGTATATTTAAAGACAACTCACCATTTGGAAGTAAAGGCGATGTAAAAGGTAATGTATCAATTGAATATGATAAAGCATTGAAAAAGCATGTAATGAAATTAAATGGTGAAGCAAATACATTTGGTTATATCCCGTTTTCAGCAGCGCAAAAAGAGAAAGTGGCGAATACATTTACATTAGAAACAGTATTTTCTATGAATGAAATTCGCGGTCAAGCTATTATGGAAAATACAGAGAGCGGCGGAATTGGATTTGAATCTACTGGAACTGGATATGTAGAATTATGGGCTCATATTGGTGGTAGCTATAAACGTATAGGTACACAATTAGAGGCAAATAAAACATATCATTTAACAGGAACGTATAATGGAAATGAATTAGCAATCTATGTAGATGGAAAAAAAGTAAATAGTCAGCCAGTGATAGGTAAAGTGTATCATCCGAATGTACCATTCGCGATTGGTGCAGATCCAACAAGCGATGGTAACGGTGGAGTTCCATTACATGGACAAGTTGCGCTTGCAAAATTATATAGTAAAGCACTTACTTCATCTGAAATAGTAGCGGCATACAATGAGTTTACAAATCGCACAAAACTAGAAGAATTAAATGCTTTATATGAAGAGATTGGTAAAGCAAAAGAAACATTAGCCGGTTCTTATGAATTCGGTGAAAAACCGGGCCAATATTCACAAGCTGCCTTTACAGAATTACAAACAAGTTATAATAGAGCAAAAGCAGTATTTGAAAATATGGTGACGACAGGTGAGCAAGCAGTTGGGGCATATCAGAGTTTAAAAACAGCACATCAAACATTTATACAATCAAAAGTAGTTGACCAAAAACCAGAAACGCCAAAAGAGAAATTACAAAAAACAATCGATGCAGCAAAAGCTTTATTAGCGAAAGTTCAAGTAGGGCAAGAACCAGGACAATATCAAGAAAGTCCAGTGAAAGCATTAGAAGAAAAAATCAAAGTAGCAGAATCTGTAGTAAAAGATACAAAAGTAAAAGATCAGTATGTAGAAACAATGAATCGTACATTAGAATATGCGATGCAGCTTGTTGAAAAGAGTGTAAATGAGTAAGAGAATGGGAAGCTTGCCTTGGGCGAGCTTCTTTTATTAGTAGGAATTTATGTCGTATCGCCGATATATGTAGCGATTCCGCCGATATATTATTTCATGTTACAATAAAGAGAGATGAAACATAAAGGGGCGAAAGATTTGGAAGAGAAAAAGCTAAAAAGAATTCTTGAATATGTATGGATTGCAGTTGTGCTCCTTGTTGGATATTATTTTTTGAAAGATAAAAGCAAATGGGTTCTGTTTTTAATGACTTTTCTATTAGCAGGATTAGGAGCGTTGTTCATTAACTTTTTCTTTGATAGTGTAACTGCATGGAAAAAGAAAAAGAAGGAAACAAAATAATAAAGGAGAATGGATATGCAAAAATGGAAGCTTGTGTACGAATCGTAATGATGATTGTAATTACGATTGGTATTGTAAATTACTCGTCATCAATAGGAAATTGGGCCTGGTTTACAGCTTGCATCGGCATATTTTTCATTCTACAAACGTTAACAAAAAACAAACTCGAATGAAAAACAGCTCGCTAATATAGCGAGCTGTTTTTCATGCTTTTTTTTGTTCACCATTATTTTCTTTGGTCAGTAAATGGCTATTACGTCTAGAGTAGAAGAAATATACACATAGTCCAATGACAAGCCAAACAGCAAATCCTTTCCAAGTTGTTGCAGAAAGGTTAATCATTAAATAGAGACAACAACAAATTGCAACGATTGGTAATATAGGTACGAATGGTGCACGGAAGCCTCTTTTTAAATCTGGGTGTGTTTTGCGTAAAATAAGTACAGCAAAGCAAACGAATGTAAAGGCTGTTAGTGTACCGATGTTCACCAAATTTGCAAGTAGATGTAAATCTAGTAATCCTGCTAATAAAGCTGCTGCAATGCCAGTAATCCACGTATTTAATAGAGGTATTTTAACTCTTTGATTTACGCGAGCTAATGCTTTTGGAAGTAGCCCGTCACGGCTCATTGCATAGGAAACGCGAACTTGTCCATACATAACGACTAAAAGAACGGTCGTCATTCCAGTCATTGCACCGACAGCTAATAACCCAGCAATTGTGTCTTCACCAACAAAATGAAGCGCAAAAGCAACTGGATCTGAAACGTCTAGTTGTGTATAAGGAACCATCCCTGTTAAAACAAAGGATACGATCATATAGAGTACCGTACAAATGAGAAGGGAACCAATAATTCCGATTGGTAAATCTCGCTGTGGTTTTTTCGTTTCTTCAGCAGCTGTTGCAATGGCATCAAATCCTAGAAAAGCAAAAAATACTGTTGCTGCACCTGTAATAATCCCATCATATCCAAATGGTAAAAACGGTGTCCAATTTTCCGGTTTGACGTATTTTGCACCTGCTACGATAAAGGCAATAATCACTGCTAATTTAACTAATACCATAATATTATTAATGCGAGCACTTTCGCGTACACCGAAGCTAAGAAGCAGTGTAATAAAAAGTAAAATACATACAGCTGGTAAATCGATTATTCCGCCTTTTCCCATTCCAGGGGCCGAGGCGATAATGGCGGGTAGATGAATATTAAATCCGGAAAGTAACGATTGTAAATATCCTGACCATCCGACAGCAACCGCCGCAACTGCCAGTAAATATTCTAGCATTAAACACCAGCCAACAATGAAGGCAACGACTTCTCCAACTGTCATATACGCATATGTGTAAACGCTTCCTGAAATAGGGATAGAAGAAGCAAATTCTGCATAGCAGAAGGCCACGCATGCACAGGTAAATGCGGCAATAAGAAAAGATAGCATAATACCAGGACCAGAATGTTTGGCCGCAACAATACCTGTTAAGACGAAAATGCCTGTTCCAATTATAGCTCCAATTCCTAAAAAGGTTAAATCTAATGCGGTTAACGTTCTTTCTAATTGTCGTGGTGATTCAGTAGTAAGTGGTTTTTTTCGTAATAATGATTTCACTTGGACTCTCCCTTCATTCTTCAATCTTCACAACTGCGAATATAATATGAGCCCACTACAAAATAGTTTATAAGTGAATAGAGGTACAGTTGTGTGCTTTGATAAAAAATATAGAATTGCTGTAGTAATTTTATTACAATTCAGAATATTTTGTCAAATAAAAACGTAACAAATAAAATCTTAGATGTAAGGAAAAACTAACACCAAAAATAGATGTATTTTATAAAGTAGGAGAAGATATTATGCTGTTTTATTTTGAAATTGTCGTTATTTTACTTTGTACGAAATTAGCTGGTGATATTAGTGTGAGACTTGGTCAACCATCGGTACTAGGAAAATTAATTGTTGGAATTATTATTGGTCCCGCTGTTTTTGGAATTATTAATAGTTCTGAACTTATTGATGAACTTAGTGAAATTGGTGTTTTGTTACTCATGTTTATGGCAGGATTAGAAACTGATTTGGAGGAATTAAATCGTAATTTGAAATCTTCATTCGCAGTAGCGATGGGAGGTATCATTTTTCCTTTCCTTGGCGGGTATTTGGCGGGACTCGCATTTGGGATGTTACAATCACATGCCATTTTCCTAGGATTACTGCTCTGTGCAACATCAGTGAGTATTTCTGTTCAAACATTGCGAGACTTAGGGAAAATGAATACAAGGGAAAGTACAACGATTTTAGGGGCTGCTGTATTTGATGACGTTATCGTTGTTATTTTATTGGCCTTTGTTATGAGTTTTTTAGGCACACAAGATGTGAGTATTACACTTGTTATCGCTAAGAAAATCATTTTTTTCGTAAGTATTGTTTTCATTGGATGGAAAGTGGTTCCGTGGATTATGAAAATGTTGGTGCCGCTTCGTGTGTCAGAGGCGTTAATTAGTGCAGCACTTATTATTTGTTTTTCATTTGCTTACTATAGTGAGCAAATGGGGATTGCTGGTATCATTGGTGCATTTGCTGCAGGGATTGCCATTTCACAAACAACATATAAACATGAAGTAGAACATAAAATAGAGCCGATTGCCTATGCGATTTTTGTACCAATCTTTTTTGTTAGCATCGGGATGGAGATTACATTTCAAGGTATTGGAAACCAAATTTGGTTTATTGTCATCATGACGATCATTGCTATTATTACAAAATTAGTGGGATCTGGCTTAGGGGCGAGGTTAACAGGTTTTAGCTTAAAGTCTTCTATTAGCATTGGGGCTGGTATGGTATCGCGTGGAGAAGTAGCACTTATTATTGCAGCAAATGGACTTGCAGCGAATTTATTGGCGAAAGAAAATTTCACAGCCATTGTAATTGTTGTTATACTTACTACGATTATTACACCACCGTTATTGAAGAAGTATTTTATCTAAGGTAAGAAAGCTTATCTCATGTGGATAAGCTTTTTTTATGAATATAAAAAATAGTAATAGTGTAGAGTGGCGAAGTAATAATCGTGTTAAAATTTATGTGTGCTTTAGTACTGGAAGGAGAAAAATGAATGAAGATTACATGGAAAAAAGTTATATGTGTAGTTGTAATTCTTTTAATGTGTTTACCATTTACATTAGGAAAAGAATCAAAAGTTAAAGATTTTCCTGTTTCTGTTTTCTCTTCTTATATTGCAGGAGATGATTTGAAAGGATATAGATACACTTCCTTTTTGCCTGATGCTGCAATTTGGATAAATGGATGGGAAAAGAAGTGGTCGGAAGGAGAAAGGACGGTCTATCAAAAAGGAGATCGAATTGTAAATGTGTTTCATCCTCCTGGTGAAGATGTCTATTATCTTTATGATTCGCAAGATATGGAATTAGGATATGAAAAATAAAAGCAACCGTAAAGAATGGGGGATGAATGGTGAAACCGTCAACACTATTATTTAAAATTGAACATTACATGGATCAATTTTCACCAGCTGAAAAAAAGGTTGCTCAGTATATTATGGAGAATGCAGAAATTGTTCCTAATTTAACGACAAGAGAAGTTTCTAATAATGCAGGATCCAGTGAAGCAAGTGTCGTACGCTTTTGTAAAACGATTGGTATAGGAAGTTTTAAAGCTTTTAAGTTAGCGCTTGTTAGAGAATTAACAATTGCTGATTATAATATTAATGATTTTTCGGTGATGAATACAGAAGACGGACCGTTTGATTTATTCAATAAAGTTACATATGTCAATAAGGCTGCGATTGAAGCGAGTATTACTGCTATTGATAAAAAAGAGTTAGAAAAAGCAGCAGATGCCATTTTAGGAGCAAAGAAAATATTATTTTATGGAGTGGGTGGATCAGCTACGCCAGCAATGGATGGAGCGTATAAGTTTACTCGTCTAGGGTTTACGGCTATGATGCTATCTGATTTTCATATGATGTTGCCACTTGTGACCAATCTAGAAGAAGGGGATATTTTTGTCGCCATTTCAACTTCTGGCCGGACGAAGGATGTACTAGAAATGGCGCAGTATGCTAATAAACAAGGAGCAACTGTGATTGCTATTACTACACTCAATCAATCGTCTCCGTTATATAAAGAGTCATCCATACGTCTTTGTATGCCAGACGTAGAGCAGGATCATCGAATCGCAAGTATTGCTTCAAGAATGACGCAACTTAATATAATTGATGCTTTGTATGTGATTACATTTAATAGAATAGGTAATCAAGTATTGGATAAATTTACAGAAACAAGAGAAGAAGCAGTGCGATTACGGAAATTGAAGTAAAGGAAAAGATGAGATGAAACTCATCTTTTTATTTTGGTTAAATAGACACAATTTTGTTATAAAAAGAAATTGTGTTTCATAAAATATAATATAAATATTGATTTTGAATTTCACGAAGTTATAATAAAATTGTGAAATAAAACTTCAAAGAAGGTGAGAATATGTTAGAGAATTTATCAACAGAACACCGAAATGAAAATACAATGAATTTAGACGAGATGTGCATAAGAGAAATTTTACAAACAATGAATCGAGAAGATCGTAAAGTCGCTGTAGCGGTTGAAAATGAAATCGAACACATTGAAAAAATTGTTCAAAGTGTTGTTTCATCTTTTCAAAATGGTGGACGATTAATTTATATTGGCGCTGGTACAAGCGGACGTTTAGGAATTTTAGATGCTGTCGAGTGTCCACCGACATTTGGAACAGATGAGAAACAGGTACAAGGATTTATAGCAGGTGGATTGAAAGCGTTTACTAAGGCTGTGGAAGGTGCAGAGGATCGAGAAGATCTTGCAGTAGATGATTTAAAGGGGATTCAGTTAAGTAATAAGGACACTGTTATTGGAATCGCTGCAAGTGGTAGAACACCTTATGTAATTGGTGGACTAAAATATGCAAATTCTACGGGAGCAAGTACAGCTAGCATTTCCTGTAATAAGGGAGCAGAGATAAGTAAATTTGCAAAAATTAGTGTGGAAGTAGAGACAGGTGCAGAAGTGTTAACAGGATCTACACGCTTAAAGGCCGGAACCGCACAAAAGTTAGTACTGAATATGATTTCAACTGCTTCTATGATTGGCGTAGGGAAAGTCTATAAAAATCTAATGGTTGATGTTCAGTCGACAAATGAAAAGTTAGTCGAGCGTTCCAAACGAATTATTATGGAAGCGACAGGAATAGCTTATAAGGAAGCAGAGATTTATTACAAGAAAGCAGATCGTAATGTGAAAGCTGCGATTGTCATGATATTACTACAGTGTGAATATGGGGAAGCACTTGGAAAATTAACAGATGCGAAAGGATTTGTGAAAAAGGCATTATAAAAAGTGGGGAGGGGGATTTTACAATGAAGAAAGAACAGCGGATGGCAAAAGAGATTACAGAGCAACTTGGGGGAACGAAAAATATTCGTGGTATTGCACATTGTATGACGAGGTTACGTCTAACACTTCATGATGAAAGTAAAGTGAATATGGAACTTTTGAAAAAAGTAGACGGTGTCATGGGTGTGATTGAAGATGAAACATTGCAAGTTGTAGTTGGGCCAGGGACTGTGAATAAAGTAGCAGCTGAAATGGAGACTTTGACAGGGTTACGAATTGGGGAAGTTGCTGATTATCATCTTGAAGATCTTGGCCAAGAAATGAAATCAGCAATCAAGAAAAAAAATAATACACCGGTAAAAAGCTTTTTACGAAAAATAGGGAGTATTTTTATTCCGTTAATCCCTGGACTTGTTGCATCAGGAATTATAAATGGTGTCGCTAACTTTGCTAAAAATGCGGGGACAGATCCAAATGCAACATGGCTGCAAATGTTACTTTTAATTGGCGGTGGTATTTTTACATTCTTAGGTATTCTAGTTGGATGGAATACGGCAAAAGAATTTGGCGGAACTCCGGTTCTCGGAGCGATTGCAGGTATTTTAATTTTCAACCCAGCTATGGCAAATGTGAAACTATTTGGTGAAGCAATGGTGCCGGGGCGCGGTGGATTATTCGCTGTAATCTTTGCAGCATGGCTTATGGTTGTAGTGGAAAGACAAGTACGAAAGGCAGTACCGAATGCAGTGGATATTATAGTGACTCCGCTTATTACGGTACTAGTTGTAGGCTTAGTAACGATGTTAGCAATTCAACCAGTGGTTGGTTTCCTATCTGATGGAATTACAAGTGGTATTAATGCAATTTTAAATGTCGGGGGAGCGGTCGCAGGAGCTGTACTCGCAGGAACATTTTTACCGCTCGTTATGGTGGGACTACATCATGGTCTAACACCTATCCACATGGAATTTATTAATCAAACTCATGTAACACCATTACTACCGGTTTTAGCGATGGCAGGAGCGGGGCAAGTTGGGGCAGCGATTGCTATTTATGTAAAA
Organism: Bacillus sp. 05T22; assembly: GCF_056396765.1. Classification (NCBI taxonomy): domain Bacteria; kingdom Bacillati; phylum Bacillota; class Bacilli; order Caryophanales; family Bacillaceae; genus Bacillus; species Bacillus sp. 05T22. The sequence goes on along the minus strand of NZ_JBFTMC010000063.1, from coordinate 16,814 downwards.
ACGAAAAATAAGCGTCTTCGTAATGTAATTAAAGGAGCACTACCGGTTGGTTTCTTAGGAATTGGCGAACCTTTATTATATGGGGTCACATTACCACTTGGTAAACCGTTTATTACGGCTTGTTTAGGGGCAGCTGTTGGCGGTGCATTCCAGGCAGTTATGAAAACGGCTTCACTCGGAATCGGTGTATCAGGGTTATCATTAATTCCGTTAATTGCTGATAATAAATATTTACTATATTTTCTTGGTCTTGTTATTGCTTATGCATTTGGTTTTATCTTTACGTATTTCTTTGGATTTAAAGAAGAAATGGCGGAGCATCTGTAGGGGGAGGAAGGTTTTCTTCCTCTTTTTCTTCGTATGAGACAAAAGGAGAGATTGCTATGATTGGAGTATCTGTTTATCTTTCAAAGGACCGGATAGAAGAGCAAGAAAAATGGTTGGAAACGGTAAGGAAATACGGTTTTTCTTCTATTTTCACTTCTCTTCACATTCCGGAAGATGATCCTAGGGCTTATAAGGAGTTAATACAAATACTTGGGAAGCAAGCGGAAAAATATGAGATGGAACTGATGGTGGACGTTTCACCAAGTTCTTTACACTATTTAGGGATTACGTATGAAAATGTGGAACAGCTAGTAGAGTGGGGAATTACTGGTTTACGCATTGATTATGGTATAGACCCGAAACAAATTGCACGTATATCACATAAGATGAAGATTGCATTAAATGCTAGTACAATCACTGAATCATTTTGGAATGAGCTTCTTGAGGAAAGTGTGAGAGTAGATTGTGTAGAAGCATGGCATAATTTTTATCCACGTCCTGAAACAGGGCTTGCTAAATCATTTTTACAAAAGCAAAATCAATTTTTGCGTGAATGCGGTATAAAAACAATGGCATTTATTCCAGGTGATGGTGAAAAAAGAGGACCTTTATATGAAGGGCTTCCTACATTAGAAAAACACCGATATATGCGCCCACTTGAGGCATATTTGGAACTTGTGGAAGACTGCTTCGTTGATAAAGTACTAATTGGAGATATAAGTGGGAGCTTAAAAAGTGTACAAGAAATTGCGAGTGCAAATAAAGGGATTATTCCAATACGTTATAAACTGCTGATTAGTGAAAGAGAAGTATTAGAAACAGTAGAGCGAGTACATACGAATAGGCTTGATCCAGCGCGTGATGTCATTCGTTCTGTAGAATCAAGAGAAGGACATACTGTTATTTTACCAGCGATGAATACAGTTCAAAGAAAGATAGGGAGTATTACAATTGATAATGAACTGTACGGTAGATATGCAGGTGAAATGCAAATTGTTATAAATGATTTACCAGAAAATGAAAAGGTGAATGTAATTGGAACGGTTTTTGAAGAAGATTTATCATTATTGTCTTACGTAAATGCAGGAAAGAAATTTGAACTTATCTCGAAAGAATAGAAAATCATTGATGTTTTTTCGAATGCATTTCCACATGTTAAGCCTTGAAGGAGCGCTATTTTTTATGAAACATTATCCGTGAAAGGGGTAATGTTTTTTTATTTTCTTTAAAAAAAGTATTTGACGAATAAAAAGAAACAATGTATTGTTTTGTCTTGTGAAAAAAAGTTTTGTACAACAAAACAAAAGGGGAGTTCAGAATGAATCAATATATTGGTAATTTAATTATTCGTATCGTGTTAGGAGTTACATTCTTTGCACATGGCTTAGCAAAGTTTCAATCAGGTATTGATAATGTAGCAGGTTGGTTTACAAGCATTGGCTTACCAGGTGGTCTCGCATATGGGGTTGCAACATTTGAATTAGTTGGTGGTCTATTATTAATCATTGGTTTAGGTGTTAGATATGTGGGATTATTATTTGCTCTTATCTTAGTTGTTGCAATTGTAAAGGTAAACGGAGCAGCTGGTTTATTAGGAGACGGAAAGAATCCTGGATATGAATTAGATCTTGCATTATTAGCAATGGGTGCGTATTTATTTGTTGTAAAAGCAGAAGGGTATGTAGAGCGTTTCTTAAAAGAAAAAGTACTCAAAGCAAAATAAATTATTATATAAAGCACTGTTCTTTTCTGAAGAAGATATATGAAAAGAACAGTGTTTTTGTATATATCTATTTTGCTGGGGAATTTTTTTGATATTAAAGTATTGACTTGGTATCAGGTTGTAACTATAATGATTACAACTAAGTGCTTAGCAATGAAGTATGAGTTGTAAATAGATAGCATATTTTTTCGGTCTATTTGTAACTACTTTAGTTACAATCTAGAGTGATTATAACAAGTAAGGAAATATAAAATAATAAAAGTGTAAATGTATATAGAAAAACGGAGGAAACAACATGTCAAAATTACATGTAGAAGTCTTTACAGGATCTGAACAAGCCTTTCAAGTTACATCAACGATTATTTATGGAGAGAAAGATGCAATTGAACATACTCGTAAATACTTAGTGCCATTTGATGAAGTACCTTCGAAGAATCCTTCAAGTGAAGAAATTCAAACTGCAATGAAGGAACGGTTTCCAAATGTAAAGGAACGGGAAATTGGACTTGTTTTAGCAGAAAATGCGTTTGGAGGGGAAAAATAATGGGACAAAAAACAAATTTAGAGATTATTCGAAGCACATATGAAGGACCATCTTCTTCAAATGCAAAACATCTAGTAGAAGCCCTTTCTGAAAAAGTAGAATGGACAGAGGCAGCTGGTTTTCCATATGGTGGAACGTATATTGGTGTAGATGCAGTAATGGAAAATGTATTTAGTCGTTTAGGATCAGAATGGGATGATTATAAAGCGAATGTAAATACGTACCATGAAGTAAAAGGAAAAGACGTTATTATTGCTGAAGGTGTGTATTCAGGAGTCTATAAAGAAACTGGAAAAGCATTTGAAGCAGAGTTCGTTCATGTATGGCAACTTGAGAATGGAAAAATCGTGAAGTTCAAGCAATATGTGGATAGTCACGTTGTTAGAGAAGCGATGAAAGCTTAAAAATGATAAACAAATGGAATCGGCTATTTGTAGGCGATTCCATTTGTTTTAGTAACAATTAGAGGAGATATCAAAATACATAATATGAAAAAATGGATAATAGGGACGATTACGACTATCGTAATTGTAATGGGTGTTATATTTGGCGCTTATAAATTTCTTGAGTATGTCGAAGTAGAGGATAAACGTTTAAAGGAGCAGAAAGTAATTGCTCAAAAGGAAAAGAAGGTAGTGGAAGAAACGCCGCGAGTTAGTGAAGATGAAATTATATCTATTATGCATAAGATGGTACATCAAAAAGTAAAATCCTCTGAGAAATGGGGATTTATTGAAATGACGAAAAAGGAAATTCATAATACGAAGAGGGCTGTAGAGAGTAGTAAAAATTTTAATAATAAAACAAGGCTACTTGCTATTTTAGACCGCTGGGAGAAAGAGGATTTTTCGCAAACAGTTGAGGAACATAACTTCTTGTGGAAAATTCAAGGCGGGGATACTGGAAAGGCAACAGAACGTTTATCACCAGCAGAAGAACAGCAGTATTTAAAAGAAATGAGAAGTAAAAAGTGAAGAATGTAAAAACATCGCCATTATGTTAAAGATAATGGCGATGTTGATCTATTAAGAGTGCTGCCGTACTAAAGTTTGGCTAGGTTGATGAGCAACTGTTTTAAAGTGAGAAAATAAATAACAGCCAGTAATAACAGTGATAGTCCCAAAGATTTGGATCCAAGTTAGTTCTTCTCCTAAGAAAAGAAACGCTAAAATGGCAGTGAAAATTGGATTAAAATTTAGAAAAATTCCTGATGTAGTTGCTCCTAATTTTTGAACACCAATATTCCAAAATACCATACAGACTACAGTTGAAATTAAGCCTGTATATAGTAGTGAAGTGATAAATGAAGCATTAATATTGGAAACAGTAAAGCTTGGTATATTAAATGGAAGCAATATAATGACACCAAAAATACCAGAATATAAAGTTGCCATCATTGGCGTAGTTGTTTTTGTTGCCCATTTACTACAAACAGAATAGATACCCCAAATACAAACCGCAGCCATCATCCACAAATCCCCACTATTAAAATGTAATGAAAATAACAGTGCGATATTTCCTTTTGAAAGGACGAGAATTACACCAAAAAAAGAAAGAATCATAGATAAGATTTGAAGCATATTTATTTTTTCTTTTAAGAATAAAGACGAAAATAGTGCAATTGAAATCGCGTTTAACGTAGAAATAAGTCCAACGTTTGTTGCGGATGTTTGTTCTAACGCTAAGAATTGAAAAATGTTAAAGAGAACAACGCCGGTGATTCCCATAAGTAGTAAGGGAAGAATTGTAGCGCGCGGTGGAAAAAGTTTCTTTTCTTTAAACCAAACAATCGGTAAGAGACAAACAATCGCAATCAGCCATCTTAAACTTGTAAGCGTCATTGGAGAAGCATGATCGACAAGTGATTTTCCAACAACAAAGTTTCCCCCCCATAGTAAGCTTGTTAGCAATAATAAAAAGACATAAAAATAAGGCATAGTTTGGAACTCCTTTTATTAGTGTATAAATTGAAAAACTGATAAAAAACCTTTCTTTTTTGGGGGAAGAGAGAATCCGTCCATGGATAGAAGCGGTCAGATCCTTTTTTAGCCCCATGCCGAGTAAAAACAAAAAGAGAAAATGAGTGTATGTCCTTTTTTGTTTTCATAGCAGTGACTTATGTGTTGAAAACACAAAATGGATTTATATCGTATGGATTGTAAATAATTTTAGCATTTTTCTTTGTTATCTAATATGTTCTTTTGTATAATGGTGAAAATTCAATAAAATGTTTTGTTTAGGTTTGTAATTACGGAATTTTATTTAATTTCACTAGGGTTATTATGCATTTTTTCGAAGAATCGTCGGTAAGAAAAAAGGGGGATTTTTATGGAGTCATCTGTTATTAAAGTGTTAGATGATTTGGACGTACAAATTTTAGATATTTTACAAAAGGAATCACAAGTAAGTAATGCCGAACTTGCGCGTCGTGTTAATTTATCACCGGCTGCAATGCATGCACGAATAAAGAGGCTAGAAGGGGAAGGGTTTATTGATAAGCAAGTCGCGATTTTAAATCAAGAGAAACTTGGATTTGATTTATTATGCTTTATTTTTATGAGTACAAATATTCATCAATCTGAAAAGCTTGAAGTATTGGAAAGGGAACTGGAATCTATGCCGGAAGTATTGGAATGTCATTGTTTAACAGGGGAGTATGATTACCTATTAAAGGTCGCAAACAGAGATCGTAAAGAGTTGGAGCGTTTTATTAGAAAGTTAAATAAGCTTGGGATTACGCGAATACAAACGAGTTTAGCGCTGCGTGAAATTAAGTATTCTACAGTATTACCAATAAGAGATTCGAAAACAAGTACTGAATGAGATATAAAACCACTTTTTAGATGGAAGAGAGGGTCCGATCATGCATAGAAGCGATCAGGGCCTTTTTTAGCCCCATGCCATGTGAAAACAAAGGAAGAAAATGAGAGGAGGTCTTCTTTTATTTTCATAGCCGTGATGTATATGCTATATTATTTCCAATAAATAGGATCTTAAATAATGTAAATAGGGGGGATGGGGAAATGTATTGGGAGACTCTTCCTAATTGGTTTTGGGCAATATATTATTCATTTTTATTAATAACATTAGGGGCTGCAATATTTTGTGTTATACGAAAGAAAATGAAAAGTTTATCCATTTTAGCCATTGTTTTTGCTATAACAGTTCCAATAATTAGTTTGATAAATAGTATTGGAAGAGCGGAAGGAATGGATGAATTTGAACATTTAATAAATCAATTACAACAAGGAGCTATTTGGTCTATATTCACGACCATAGGTTATTTGTTTTTATTCGTATGGTGGATTTTCTTTCTACTCAAAAGTAAAAATCAAGTTATCGTTTCAAAGTGACCTCTAGTTGAGGTCTTTTATTATGCATTTCTAACCGTATTATAATTAGATTTTTGACACGCTGAAATCATCATATATGCCTTTCTACATCTCAAACTTGGCTTTAACCCGCATTAGATCAATATTTTAGTAGTATGTTAAGCAAATGGCCCCAAATTGACTTGGTTATATAGAAGAAATCGGTATTTATTTTTATATGAAAAATTCAGAATAATAATTGACGTGTTTAAGAAGTGGGCGTATTATTATATAAATTTATGAATTATTATACATTATAAGCTATGAATATTTATGTTAAGGAGATATATTATGCAAATTTCTAACGCGATTACAAGTGATGTGAAAGAAATATATAACTTAATAGAAATATATTCGAAAGAGGGAGTTGTTCTGCCGCGTTCACTTTTGTCCCTTTACCAATATCTACAGTGTTTGTATGTTGTGAAAGAGGAAGGAGAAATTTTGGGAGTTGCTGGTTTACATGTTTTAGGAGAAGATCTTGCAGAAATTCGCTCATTAGTTGTATTGGATACATATGCGGGTCAAGGTTTAGGCCGTATGTTGGTGAATCATGTCATGAATGAGGCTACTAAAATAAAAGTGAAAAGAGTTATTTCTTTAACGTATCAAACTACATTTTTTAAGAAATGTGGATTTGATTTTGTTGATAAGGAATCGCTACCTGAAAAAGTATGGGTTGATTGTCGGCATTGTCCGAAATTTGATTGTTGTGATGAAGTTGCGATGATTCGGTATGTTATTTGAGGTTTAGTATGAAATAGATAATTAAGATAAACAGAAGGAGGAGGGGATAGCCTCCTCGTTAATTAAATTAATGTATGTCCACCTTCAACATGAAGAGTAGTTCCAGTGACAAATTTATTTTAAATAATGAGAGGCCCCTTCCAGGATGCTCTTAATTTCAGGGATTTAATTAAAAACTCCTAGAATCTTTGTTTATCCCGCTATTCGCGGGTCTTACTGCCCGTAAAAGCCTGATTGGTGATGGCTAATAATCAGTGAGGGATAAAACCCCAACTGATTAAAGTTTCACCTTATGGAATTTTTAAATATATGTATGAACAAGAACAATTATCAAAAAAAGGATGATTGACATTTTATAAATCATCAATGTACAATAAATATGAATGACATTCAGTCATTTTATTTCGTGGAAGGGTGTAGATAATGAGTAAAAAAGAAAAAATTGTATATGCTGCTATCGAATGTTTTAGGGAAAAAGGGATTGAAAAAACAAAGATTTCGGACATTGTGAAATCAGCTGGTATTGCTCAAGGAACCTTCTATTTATATTTTTCTTCAAAACTATCCGTAGTGCCTGCTATTGCAGAAATTATGGTTGAGAAGATGATATGTGCAGTTGAAGAAAAAGTACAAGCTAGCTCTTCTTTCTTAGATACATTCTCGCAAATTGTAGATGCGATTTTTGATTTTACAAAAGAACATCACGAAATACAGGCATTAATATATGTCGGTTTAGCATCGACCGAACATATAAAAAAGTGGGAGAATCTATATCAACCTCTTTACATTTGGATAAAAGGCTTTTTAGAAGAAGCTAAGGATGCTAAAGTTATACGGGATTCTATTCATGTTGAAAGAACTTCAAAACTTGTTATTGCTTTAGTTGAATCAGCAGCAGAGCAAATTTATTTATATGATCATACAAAAGAGGATCAAGCTAATTTACAAAAAGCTGAAGTTTTGGATTTTTTAACGCATGCATTGGATATAAGAAAATAAATATTCATTCATTGGTTATAGCAAGATGGATACATTCAAGCTAACAATGAATGACATTCAGTCATAAGAGGTGGGAATATATGAAAAATAAAGCTTGGTTATATGTAATATTAACATGTATTTTTGAAGTTTTTTGGGTGTTTGGTTTTAATACTGCTCACGTATGGTGGCATTGGGCAATAATTCTAGGGATTATTGTTGTTGATTTTCATATGCTTTCTAAAGCATGTGAACATCTTGCGACAGGAACAGTATATGCCGTTTTTGCTGGAGCAGGAACTGTGGGAACCTTCTTAATGGACGTTTTTCTTTTTGGTGGAAGTTTTAGTCTAGGGAAATTATTTTTCATAGTTATGATAGTAGCTGGCGTTATTGGCCTGAAGTTAGCCGATAACAAAGAAGTAGAAGAAGAAGTTATGAAAGGAGCTGCTTAAGGATGGGATGGATTTTTGTCCTTTGTGCCGCAATTTGTGAAATGGTTGGTGTAGTAGGTCTTAAAATGTATAGTAAGGATAAAACAGTAACGCATGGAGCGATTTATATAGGTGGATTTGGTATGTCTTTCGCATTTTTATATACATCTTTCCTATTTTTGCAGATAAGTGTAGCTTATGCGGTTTGGATTGGTATAGGAACAGCCGGAGCTGTTTTGTTAAATATGTTCTTTTTTGGAGAATCAAAAAGTAAGGCGCGTATGATTAGTGTGGCTCTTATTGTATGCGGAGTGACAGGTTTAAAGGCTCTTTCTTAAAGATAGAACAAGCTTGTTAAAAAGATCGTATAGGAGGAGTAGTAATGTCTTATACTCTATTGTTGACAGTACAATAATTTTTCATATAGAATGAGTGACGGTCATTCAATACGCGTGTGAAAGGACTCAGATCATGAATAAAAAAGAGAAAATTGTCTATGCAGCTATTGAAGTGTTTCAGGAAAAAGGCGTTGAAAAAACAAAGATCTCTGATATCGTAAAATTGGCTGGTATTGCTCAAGGAACTTTTTATCTGTATTTTCCTTCTAAATTATCTGTTATGCCTGCAATAGCAGAAGTTATGGTTGAAAAGATGATACATGCAGTAAAAGAACGAGTACAGAATAATGAACCTTTTTCAAAGAAAGTTATGCAAGTGATAGATGCTGTTTTTGACTTTATAGCGGAATATCGTGAAATACAAGCATTAATGTATGCTGGTCTTGCATCAACTGAGCATATAAAAGAATGGGAAACTGTATATCAACCTCTTTATATGTGGCTAAATCAATTCTTAAATGAAGCAAAAGATGCAGGTGCAATTCGTAATTCTATTCACGCTGAAAGAACTGCAAAGTTATTTATTGCTCTGGTTGAATCTGCAGCGGAACAGGTTTATTTATATGATCATAAAAAGGATGATCAGGCTGATCTTCAGAAAGCTGAAGTACTAGACTTTTTAACACATGCATTGGACATTCGGGAATAAACAGTTAGGTGAATCCATTACTAGTAAAGAGATGGGTTCATTTTGTTTAAAAATGAATGATAGTCAGTCACTTCGAGTAGGGATTTTATGAAAAATAAGGTAAGAGGTAAATACTATAAATAAATCTCATCATTCAATCCATATAGAGGATATAACTTGTGATGTTGTTTTGTCTTGCTGTTTGTAGGGATGAAGAATCTTCGCTAATAAAAACCTCTTGGGTATTATTGTCGGGAAGAATTTCACATCAATGATTTTTACAGAAAGAGGTGTTAATACATGAAGAAATCAATAAAAGAACAAAAGATGGTATTACTCATTCTTCTAAGTAATGTATTCATTGCATTTCTCGGAATTGGTCTCATCATCCCAGTTATGCCGTCATTTATGAATATCATGCAATTATCAGGAAAAACGATGGGTTATCTTGTTGCCGTATTTGCAGTGGCACAACTACTTATGTCACCATTAACAGGACGATGGGTTGATCGTTATGGCAGGAAGAAAATTATCATAATTGGCTTATTTATTTTTGGTACTTCAGAACTTATCTTTGGTTTGGGAACGGATGTATCGGTGCTTTATATATCAAGGATGTTAGGAGGAATTAGTGCAGCCTTTATTATGCCTGGTGTTACGGCATATGTTGCAGATATTACATCAGTTCAAGAACGACCAAAAGCGATGGGATATCTTTCTGCTGCTATTAGTACAGGTTTTATTATCGGACCTGGCATCGGTGGTTTTATTGCAGAATATGGTGTGCGCATACCATTCTTTTTTGCGGCAGCCATTGCTTTTTTCGCATGCGTTTCTTCAATATTTATTCTTAAAGAGCCGTTAACAACGGAACAGCTAGCAGAAATTTCTGCTAATACGAAGCAAACAAACTTTATTAGAGATTTAAAAAAATCACTAAATCCACTTTACTTTATCGCATTTGTTATTGTATTTGTACTCGCTTTTGGGTTATCAGCATATGAAACTGTTTTTAGTCTGTTYTCTGATCATAAATTTGGTTTCACACCGAAGGATATTGCCACCATTATTACAATAAGCTCAATCTTTGGTGTTGTTGTACAGATATTTATGTTTGGAAAGTTAGTAGATATACTTGGTGAAAAAATCTTGATTCAAGTATGTTTAATCACAGGTGCAATATTAGCGGTGGTATCCACCTTAATCTCTAATTTTTGGGTAGTATTAGCTGTAACTTGTTTTATCTTTCTCGCATTCGATTTACTTCGTCCTGCATTAACAACATTTTTATCAAAAGCAGCTGGGAAAGAGCAAGGGTTTGTTGCGGGAATGAACTCAACCTATACAAGCTTAGGTAATATTGTTGGGCCGGCTATGGGAGGAATACTATTTGATGTAAACATCCACTATCCGTATCTTTTCTCTGCTTTTATTATGGCTATTGGCATCGGTATTACAGTCATGTGGAAAGAAAAGCAAATGGTAGAAAGTTTAGCGAAATAAAAAATAAGTAGAGTTACATTTTTACATACATCTTAAAAATAAGAAAAAAGCTCCTTCGAAATTTGAAGGAGCTTTTATAAATCTATAGAAAGAGCTGTAATAAATTTTCACTTTTGTAGTCTCTTTTTAAAATAATAAGTTTGATGTGTTGTGTAAATTACATAGTGATAGATTGATAATACGAGTTAAAAAACGATATAGAGAGGAAATAAAAACATGGATTACTTTACCAGATCCAAGTTCAAAATATAAAACGGTTTAACATTTGCACTTTTCAAGAATGCTATACAAATCAAAAAACATCCCTCATTTGCGATTTGCATTCATAATGCCGATTATAGTTTTGAATGTTGTATATCCAGCGATTGAGCATCCCTATCATCCAAAGATAAATAACAAAGGAGATTGACCGCCACATATTTGTGTATAGGCGATCATCTCCTTTTTATTTTATCTTACTATTTGCGGGCAGTAATCTTTCCCCCTCAAAATGCAGTGCAAGCAAAGAAGTTAGGTTCCACTTTATAAAGTTAGCCCAAAGCGCTTTAATTCGATAAAAATACCTTCTAATTGTTTCCCTTTATCCGTGAGGGTATATTCCACTCGAGGAGGAACTTCAGGATAAACCTTTCTTGTTACAATACCTTGACTTTCTAATTCTTTAAGGCGAAGTGAGAGTGTTTTTGGGCTGATACCATCCATTGATTTTAGTAGATCACTAAAGCGCAATGTTCCTTCAATAAGAAGGTCACGAATAATTAAAAATGTCCATTTTGTTCCAATTACGTCGAGTGTTTTTGCAATAGGACAAGGTATACCAGGTGAACCTTTCGTTAATACAATCGGATCTATATTGCTCATGGAAATAGCCTCCATAAAAATTTTTTGAATTGATTTGCTTTATAGTATCACAAAACTATCTTTTTAGTAACTATATGAAAAAAATATCACTACTTCCAAAAGGGAAATTACTGCATATAAAATAGCGTTAGGAACCACAAATGATTTCTAAACGAAGGAGGTGACTATGATGAAAATAAAAAATCAAACAAAAAAGTTATGGTGGTCATTTAGTTTTCTCGTAATTTGTATTGTTATAATCGGTACCATACTTACTGCGTGCAGTAATACAAAAACGTCTGCTTCTAAAAGTGAAATTCAATTGTTGAAAGGCTCGCCAGAACCTAAAACAATGACAATCGATCCTTCATTAAGTCAAAAAGATGCTACAGCAATGATTCATACAGCCCAACGTTTTTATGCATTTTGGGATACTGGCAATGAGGAGCTTATTCCACAAACCGTTACAGAGAAATTTTTTGATAATACGTTGCCAAAAGGGCGCCCGCAAGGTCCTGAAGGCTTAGCATTTGCTGCAAAAAACTTTCGTAAAGTCGTTCCGGATATACATTGCAAGATTGAGGATTTATTAGTGGTTGGTGATAAGGTCACAGCTCGTCTATCCTTTACAGGAACGCATAATGGAAAGCCGATTAGCTTTTTTGCCATTGATATTTTACGTATTAAGGATGGGAAAATTACGGAAGACTGGCATTTAGAGGACAATCTTACTCTTATGCAACAACTTGGAGTAGTAGCTGAGAATTAAATGATAGCGGTACGAAAAAATGTGGATTTAGATATATGCAATTCAATCAATAACAGATAAAGGGGAAGAAAACTATGAAAAACATACTAATCATAAATGGTCATCAAAAATATAGTGCCGACGGAGGGAAATTAAATCAAACATTGGTTGATCACATGGTCAGTTTACTCAGTGAAAAGAATCATGTGAAAACAACGATTATTCAAGATGGATACAATATTAAGGAAGAACAACAAAAGTTTTTATGGGCGGATGTTATCATCTATCAAACACCGATTTATTGGTTTAGTGTACCAGGATTATTTAAAACGTATATGGATGAAGTATATGAGTACGGCCTCTTTTTTAAAGGAGGAGATCAATACGGAACAGGAGGATTATTAACAGAGAAACAATACATGTTTTCCACTACATGGAATGCACCTAAAACAGCATTTCAGAATTCCACACAATTCTTTGAAGGTGAGAGTTTAGAAGAAGCAATTGGTCATTTGCACCGAGTACAGAAATTTATTGGTATGAGTCCTTTAAAGAGTTTTGCGTGCTATGATGTAGTCAAAAATCCTAATATTGATATGTTTTTAGCAGAACTGGAAACACATTTAAAAGAAGTAGTAAACCTTTCCTAAATTTTAAAAATAAATAGCTAGTAAAACCTCAATCTGAAGATTGAGGTTTTACGGTTATGCAAGTTATCCATATTATAGAGATGCAGATTGAAAGACCGACATAAAACCATTTCTTTTAGGCGGGAGAGAGGATCCGATCATACGTAGGAGCGGTCAGTTCCTTTTTTAGCTCCATGCCATGTGAAAACAGAAGGAGAAAATGAGTGAAGAACTTCCTTTGTTTTCATAACCGCGACTTATATGTCGGAAATTTAAAATGAATATATATAAATGGTTAAGTAATTTGATTTCAATACTCTTTAGCTGATTCTGTAGGATGAATCCAGAGCTTTGAAAAATCCGTCCAGCCAAAAGAATCGATCGTTACATTTTTTAAAGAAGATGGGTAGATCTTCTTTTTTAGAACATGATAATTAAATAAAATGATATATTCCGTTCGAAGGAATTCTTCAATTTCGTATATAAGTTTATAACGATGTTCCTTATTTTCTTCGGCTAAGAATGTATCTAGTAAACAATTAATCTGTTTTTGATAGTGAGGATGCATAAAGCGATTGATAAAGCAGCTTTTATTTTTAAATACATTTAAAAAGGCGATTTCTAAATCAGAAGCAAAAACTTCTCCCATTAAAATAATATCGGCGTTTTGATCAATAGAACGATCCGAGTAGTCTGAGACAGGAAAAGGGTGTAATTCCACTTGTATGCCTAAGCTTTGGCAACGCTCTTTTAGCCAAATTGCATCATGAGCACTATCTTTAAAAGAGAAAAAGTAAATATGTATAGTTTCACCTTGATATGTACTTTTTTTCAGGTATTCCTTTGCTTTGCATAAAGAATAAGATTGTTTCATTGCTTCTCGGCTTCGACTTGGAAAGAAGCTTGATGCGGGGATAGTCCGCATACCTTTTAAATCACGAATAATCGATTCAACGTCATATATTTCTCTCCAAGCTTTTCGAAAATAAATATCATGATGTGGACCAGGCTTTGTAAAGTTAAATGCGGCATATATACACCCGGTTTCTTCTATTTGTACTTCGTGTTCTTTTGTATGTTTAGTATTTGGTAGTTCATAATGTGTATGTATTTGTGCATGTTCCGGAATACGCCAAAGCTCAATTCGATCAAGTAACGCACGCTCTTTAAAATAATTTGTAAATGCTTCTAATACAACTTGATCTTCATAATAACTATGTAATTTAAAAGGTCCCGTCCCCATATAATAATGATTTTGTATTTCTACATCATGCGGTAAAATGGCTAATTGCATTGAACTTACATAATGCAGAAAAAACAAGTTCGGCTTTCGGAGGTGAAAGCTTATTTGTAGTGGTGATGGTGTTTCAATCTGCACAATCTCTTCAGTTAACCAGGCATAAGGAGAGTGTACACGTTGTAATCTTTCAAATGAAAATTGAACATCTTTAGAAGATAAGATTCTTTCATGATGAAAATGGATGCCTTTTCGTAAATAAAAGGTCCAGGTAAGTTGATCGTCACTAACCTCCCATGTATGTGCGAGATGTGGCTCAATTTCTTCTGTGTTGTAGTTGTAATTCACTAATGTATCAAAAATTTGACTAATGAGATGACTCTCTGTTGTTACAGCTGCAAATGCTGGATCAAGTGGCAGTATTTTTCGCGAGCAAGGTATCTTTAGCACGTCATACATATCGTTTAAAGGTTGGTATCCAAAATGCTGCTGTAGTTTTTCTTCTAAGCTTTTTCGGAGGGAAGCAGGAAATGGTTGTTTTAAAAGAAGAAATATCTCTTTTAATTTATCTTGCTGTAAGAGAGATTCCGCATAGAGCATAACCACTTCTGAAATGGTATGGAGAAAGAGAACTTCACTTTTATTTCCCCGTCCTCGTCCTGGTGTCCACGTAATTAATTTTTCTTCATTCATTTTTCTAAGTAAAATTTTTACGTTTTTTGTACTGCAATATAAAATATTGGCTAATTCTTGCAAGCTATTTTGCATGTACTGTTTTTCTGGATCATGCAATCGTAGTTGAATATAATAGTCCATCACTTTCATGTTTAAACGACTCCTTCCCAATAAAAGGGGAAATTCTTTAGAATATTCTAACCTTTTTCTTCCACTTTTTCAAAGTAAAATGAATACACATAAGGGGGAAGAAACAATGGGACTTTGGAGTATGCATCGAAATATAAAAATTAGAATTATAACATCATTTTTAACACGCACTGTATCAACAATGATTTTCCCGTTTATGGCGATTTATTTTTCAGTAAAGCTCGGGAGTGTCCTTGCAGGTGTTTTATTACTAATAAACGTAATGGCGGCACTCGTCATTGGGCTTTATGGCGGTTATATTGGAGATCGATTAGGACGAAAAAAGGTTATGATTATAGGGCAAGTGATACAAGTAGTTTCTATCGCTTGTATGGGAATTGCGAATTCAAATTATGTAGATTCACCTTGGCTCACTTTTGTGTTTATGCTAACAAATAGCCTTGGTTCAGGACTTATGAATCCGGCAACAGAGGCGATGTTAATTGATGTGAGTACACCGGAGAATAGAAAAGTAATGTACAGTATTAATTATTGGGCAATTAACTTGTCTATTGCAATTGGAGCGATTTTTGGTGGTCTATTATTTGAACATTATCGTTTGCAACTATTTGTATTATTAACAGTGGTAGCACTGCTGACGCTATATTTAATTGCTGTATATATGGAAGAAGTATATGTCGCTCGGCCAATTATAAAAAAGAAGCACGTACTAAAGGAAATGGTTGAAAGTTATAAAGTTGTGATGACAGATCGAACTTTTTTAATTTTTTGTTTAGCCAGTATATGTACATTATCATTAGAATTTCAGATCAATAATTATTTAGGTGTACGCTTGCAAAAGGAATTTGAAACGGTGCATTTCGTATTTGGAAATCACGGAACCTTTGATTTAACAGGTATCCGCATGCTAAGCTGGATTTCTGCGGAGAATACGATTTTGATTGTTTTATTTTCAGCACTTGTGATTAAAATGATGAAGCGTTTTAATGATTTGAAAATATTATATGTTGGCTTATTTATCTATACAATTGGATTTACAATACTTGGATCAAGTAGTAGCTTGTGGATCTTATTAATAGCGGGGCTTTTTCAAACGGTTGGCGAGATGATGTATGTGCCAGTTCGTCAATCCATTATGGCTGATATGGTTCCAGATGATGCACGGAGCTCTTATATGGCAATCAATGGTATGGTATTCCAGGTGGCAAAAATGAATGGAGCATTAGGAATTATGCTTGGTTCATTCATTGCATCATGGGGAATGAGTATTGTTTATTTTTTAATTGGTGTAAGTAGTATTTTATTATTTAGAAAAGCAATTAATAGGACAGAATACCGTGAAGAAAACATACCTCATATAGGATAAGAACATATACAAAAAGCGAATCGTTTTTATAATGATTCGCTTTTTATATACCATTTTTTTCTAAAAAACGTCTACTTCAGCTAATGTATTGCTAGTGCTTGGGTTCATTAAAAGGTTCTTCAGTTCACCTACTTCAGAGAGTGTGACAATGGTATAACCACTAATTAATACAATGAGTCCAATGACCCTTAATGTTTGCAAACTAATATTTCTTTGGTTTTCCTCAGAGTTACTTGGGGGCGTTAAAGTTTGAGTGTTGTTCATCGTAGGGCTCCCATCTTTTATATMTGTGATCAAACATTTTTGCACCAGAACCGAGATAAAATGAATGCGAGTATTTTTACATATGAATCTATGAAAAAGTTGATGAAATTGTCAGCTTTTTATTTTTGGAAAAAATTGTTTATCTATTTTTATAAAAAAATATTTTTTTGACCCCCAGAAAATTTTTATTCCCCCCGAATATATATAGTAAGGAAAGCAAAAGCTGCAATTACCAAAAATATAGAGAAGAGT
>NZ_JBFTMC010000062.1:0-28368 GCF_056396765.1 Bacillus sp. 05T22 | reverse complement strand
TCCTTTGCTAATGTTCTCCTTTTAATTAGACGCGATACTTTCAAAAATTTATCTAAGCGCATCTCATTTCCCCCCTATTGATTCTCTATCTGCTTCGCTTCTTCCCATAAAGCATCCATTTGCTCTAACGTTAACTCCTGCATTTCCTTATTCATTTCAGCTACTTTGGCTTCCATGTATATAAATCGGCGCATGAATTTCTCATTTGTGGTACGAAGTGCCTCTTCTGGATCCAATTTATAGTAGCGAGCAATATTAACAAAGGCGAATAGTAAATCCCCAAATTCACCTAACATTTTTTCTTTATCCATCTTTGCAACTTCCTGCTCAAACTCTTTCAATTCTTCAAAAGCTTTATCCATCATTGGCTGTACATCATCCCAATCAAAACCAACTTTTCCTGCTTTTTTCTGGATTTCATACGCACGCATTAATTGTGGTAAACTTTTTGGAATTCCCGTTAAAGCAGACTCCCTTACATGCCCTTTTTCTTGTTTTTTAATTTCTTCCCAGTTTAAAACAACTTCTTCCGCATTCTCTACATCTATATCTCCAAACACATGTGGATGACGACGTACCATTTTTTCAGATAGCGTTCGGATGATATCCTCAACAGAGAACCAGCCCTCATCTTCTCCAATTTGAGCATGAAGCATAACTTGTAATAACACATCACCAAGTTCTTCAATCAAGTGGTCATCATCTTCTTCATCAATTGCCTCTAACACTTCATATGTCTCTTCAATTAAATATTTCTTTAAAGACTGATGTGTTTGCTTTTTATCCCATGGGCAGCCATTTGGTCCACGAAGMTCAGCAATAAYTKCTCKRAGCACATCAAAYTGYTGATATAAAGAAGCTCGCTCAGTAACAGGCGGTACATATACGCTCGTTAGATTGTTCAACTCTGTTTCATGATCCAACATATAGAGCGGCACTTTTTTCACTTGCTCAAAAGATGTTCCTGCGGCTGTTACAATATATACTTCATACTCATCAGGCAACATTTCCATTAATGTCAACTTAACCTCAGATGCAACAAACGCATCATATACTTGGCAAAAAATTAAGTGTTGACGTAATTCTAATTGACCTCTTTCAAATGAAGTTGCATCAATAAGTTGGAATCCTTCAATTGGATCTATTTTTAAACTAGCAAACATCGGATCCAAAAAGCTTTGTCCACCTTCAATTCGCACCTCAATCTGCTTCGTTTCCCCTTTTTGCAAGAGTAATTGAACAGTTCGTTCCGCAACAAGTGGATGACCTGGTACAGCATATATAATATCCGCACCTTGCGCTTGTTCTATTAACGTATTCGCAATTGTTTCATACACGATTTCAAATGTATCGTGCGACTCATATACATCATCAAAAGCCGTGTACTTTATACCTTCCTTTTCTAACTCTTCAATAACAGGATGCTCTTTCGTACGCACATACATATGATCTGCTTCTTTTATTTTTCGATATACACCCATTGTCAGCTGATCTAATTCACCAGCACCTAATCCTAAAATCGTGATTACTCTACTCACAACCATTCACCTCTATCCACTCTTCTTCAATGAAGCTTCTACCTTCTCTTGCTTCATAACAGTCCCTAATTCTTTTTTTGTAAAAACACTTAACTTCGTAATTAAAAACAGATATACCAATCCGCCAATCGCTACGCCTAGCAACGCTTCAATTACAGCTAATCCTCTATACCCTTCATCACTTCCTAGTCCCAACCCTTCATAAATACGCATAAATAACATTAATATAACGACCATTCCTAATCCGCTGATCGTTACTCCAAATATGCCTTGTTTATGAATGAGTGGTTCTTCTACAATTCGAATAAGGAAAGCACTATTTAACAAAGCGATAACCATGAGCGAAATTAACGTTGCGACTGCCGCCCCAGTTACACCAAATTGCGGCATTAACATATAATTGAGCAATAATTTTAGACACCCTCCAAATATAACAAACAGTGCCGGCTTTACAGTTTGACCAAGCCCTTGCAAAATAGAAGCCGTTGTAATGGATAAGGAACTAAATAAAATAGAAACAGCTAAAATAGCTAACACACCTGAGCCCTCACTATTTTCAAACAACATAATATTTGTCGGCTTAATGATACACGCTAATCCTAATGCAGCCGCAACTCCAATCACAAAAGTTATCTTCATCGCTAACTGCACCTTTTGTTGAATAAACAGACGATCTCCTCGTTCTTTTGCTGAAGTAATAATTGGAATAAGCGAAAGTGAAAATGAAGTCGTCACAACTGTACCAAGCTGCATAAGCGGGATACTTCTGTCATAAACACCCTTTAATACTTTTGCAATTTCCGCCGGTTCTCCTGCCTGAATAAGCAATGTGTAAAACGAAACGGAATCTGCCATTTGTATAAAAATTAACACTAAATTACTAACACAAATAGCCATTCCTTGCCAAAAAAGGATTCGAATGATTTTCTTTTTATTGTGTATCCTCTTCCATCCTTGTAAGAAAATAGAGCGAAAATTATGCCGCATATAAAATAAAAGTACGAGTATACCAATAAACCCGCCTGCAATCGACCCCAACATCGCTCCTGCTCCAACTGTATATAAATCAAATTCATGTGCGATGAGGAACAACGATAAGAACACAATAATTGACACACGAACCGTTTGTTCAATCACTTGCGATATAGCTGTCGGTATCATATTGTTAAACCCTTGAAAGTGCCCTCGTGCAACAGATAAAAAGGGCATTAACAAGAATGAAAATGAAATAACTCTTAGCAGTTTATCTAAATTTGCATCGCCCATGACTGATGCAATCGTGTGCGCTCCCAAAAACAACGTAAAGAAACCTATACAACCGATTCCTAATAAAAACCAAAAAGAAACACAAATAATTCCCTCTGCCTCTTCCTGCTTCCCTTGTTCTAAACGCTCTGCTACCATCTTAGAAATAATGATGGGAAAACCATAAGTAGCTAAAATTAAACAAAATCCATAAAATGGATAAATTTGTTGATAAATATAAAAACCAACATCTCCCGCTATATTTTGATATGGAATACGGTAAAAAGCGCTTAATACTTTCGTAACAAAACTTGCAATCGTTAATATAATAGCCCCGCGCCAAAAAGCTTGATACTTCTTCGCTTCCATACGAGAAAACTCCTTTTCCTATTCTCATCCCTCGTATTATATCACAAAGAAAAAACAGGATTCCTTTTAGATTTATACAATAAAAAAGGTAGCAAGACGCTACCTTTAAATGAAATACAATCCTACTTTCCGAAAAAAACCTTTTATAAAGAAATATTATGATTAAGAAGAATTACTGTTCCATTTGTTTTGCTAAAAAACTTGCAGCAGTATTTACTGCCTTATGCTCTACCTCACTTATAATTGCTTCTTTTGAAAAGATGATAACAGCTCCAATCGGATCTCCATTTGCAACGATTGGTCCAACCGTATAAGAGCTAACCTTTTCGGTTACACCATCGATAATCGAAATTTCACTTTCATCTGTCATAACAACAGATTTTCGATCTTCCATCGTTTTTTCGATTAAATCGCCAACACTTTTATTTAAGTATTCTTTCTTAGATACCCCCGCTACGGCGATAATGGAATCGCGATCACATACGAGTACGTTATGTCCTAAACTATCGTATAAAGCTTCTGCATATTCTTTTGCAAAATCACCTAATTCACTAATTGGAGAATATTTTTTCAAAATCACTTCTCCATCGCGATCCACAAAAATTTCTAGCGGATCTCCTTCTCGGATACGAAGGGTTCTACGAATTTCTTTCGGAATTACTACCCTACCTAAATCATCAATTCGACGTACGATTCCAGTTGCTTTCATTCTAATGCTGCCTCACTTTCTACTGATGATGAAAGTGGTGAATTTACCTGTTCATGTAAAAATCACCAACTGTTAGACATAGTATTTTACACATTAGTTCTTCTATGCACGTCGAATTACATTTTTTATTTTGTTTTAGGCATTTATTACTTCTTTTTTCACGTCAGACAAACCTTTTAATAAATTTTCGGCGATTGTTAACCATTTTGATGTCTCTAATCCATTCGTTTTCATAACAATTTTCAAACGAGAACCTTCCATACCAAGACCAATCATACGACCAAAACTATTACCAAGCATAAATAATTTTCCACCATCAATATTTTGGCTTGATTGCTCTGAGAATAAAAACGTCACTTCAAATTTTGTTTGTTTAATTAGCTCAATCTGTTCTTTCGTTGCTAATACTTTAATATTTGCAATTTGTAATAAATATCCAACTTCTTGCGGATAGTCTCCAAAACGATCAATCATTTCTTCTTGTAATTCCTCAATATCTTCAATCGCAGAGACACCTCTAAATTGTTTGTACATCATAATTTTTTGTTTACTATCTGAAATATAAGCGTCTGGCAAGTAAGCATCGACTTCTAAATCAATTTCAACATCAACCGTATTTTCAATTCCTTGTGTTCCTTTACGCTGTTCAATYGCATCTTTTAACATTTGAGAATATAGATCAAATCCGACAGAATCGATGAATCCATGCTGCTCAGCCCCTAACAAGTTACCAGCACCACGAATGGATAAATCTCGCATTGCAATTTTAAATCCTGATCCAAGTTCTGTGAATTCTTTAATTGCTTGTAAACGCTTCTCAGCGACTTCTGATAACACTTTATCACGCTTATATGCAAAGTATGCATAAGCAACACGGTTTGAACGACCAACGCGCCCACGAAGCTGATAAAGCTGTGATAATCCCATACGATCGGCATCAAATACAATTAATGTATTTACATTAGGAATATCAACACCTGTTTCAATAATCGTTGTACTTACAAGAACATCATGCTGTCCATCTAAAAATGATAGCATGACAGACTCTAGTTCACCTTCGTTCATTTTCCCATGAGCATACGTCACACGCGCCTCTGGGACTAACATAGAGATTTCATCTGCTTTTCTTTCAATATCTTCAACACGGTTATACAAGAAATAAATTTGACCGCCCCTTGCAAGTTCCCGTTCTATCGCCTCTCGAATTAACCCTGGATTATACTCAACCACATATGTTTGTACCGGGAAACGATTTTCTGGCGGCGTCTCAATAACAGATAAATCTCGTACACCGAGCATAGACATATGGAGCGTACGCGGAATTGGCGTTGCCGTCAATGTTAATACATCAACATTCGCTTTCAATTGTTTAATCTTTTCTTTATGCGTAACACCAAATCTTTGTTCTTCATCGATAATTAGTAAGCCTAAATCTTTATAGGTTACATCTTTAGATAAAATGCGATGTGTTCCAATAACAATATCAACTGTCCCATCTTTTAAACCTTTAATTGTTTCATTTTGTTGTTTTCTAGTACGGAATCTACTTAACAATCCAATATTAATTGGGTAGTCTTGAAAACGTTCTCGAATCGTTTCATAGTGTTGTTGTGCAAGAATCGTTGTCGGTACTAAAATTGCAACTTGCTTTTCATCCATAATTGCTTTAAACGCTGCACGAATTGCAACTTCCGTTTTACCATATCCAACATCACCACATAGAAGTCGATCCATCGGACGCCCACGTTCCATATCTTTCTTAATTTCTTCAATAGAACGCAACTGATCTTCTGTCTCCTGGTACGGGAAAGATGATTCAAATTCCTGCTGCTCTGCAGTGTCCGGCGTATACGCATATCCCTTTGAAGCCTCACGCTCTGCATACAATTTAATTAAGTCATCTGCAATATCTTGTACAGATTTTTCTACCTTCGTTTTGACCTTTTTCCAATCGTTTCCGCCTAGTTTGTAAACTTTCGGATTCTTACCTTCTGATCCTACATACTTTTGTACTTGATCAATTTGTTCGATTGGCACATATAACTTATCATTACCTTGATATTTAATGTTCAAATAATCTTTATGGACACCATTAATTTCTAACGTTTCAATTCCTAAAAATTTACCGATACCATGATTTACATGAACAACGTAGTCGCCAACCTTTAACTCTGAATAACTTTTAATACGCTCTGCATTCGATAGTTTTTGCTTACGTTGTGATTTTTTTACTTTTTTATGGAACAGCTCTTTTTCTGTAATCACAACAAGCTTTTGCATCGGCATTTCAAATCCTGCATGTAAATCACCTACAGCAATTTGAAGGCGACCAGGAAGCAATATATCTGTAGATTCTATAATGTCTGCTTCAATATCATAATCACTTAAAATATATTGTAATTTTTTTGCGCGTTCTTCATCTGTTCCCAATACAACAGTCGTGAAATCCCCTTCAGTCCATCTATCAATTTCTGTTTTTAACAATTGCATTTGCCCATGAAAGTCCTGCATTGTTTTACACGTTACATTAACAATATTTTGCGGGTGCGTATGTGCAATATGGCGTAAAAATAATGTTAAATATACAAAGCTTCTCTTTTTATGGTGTAGAAATTCTTCAAATTGGTGTGAGAACACCAAATCTTGAAGAATTGCCCCTTCACTTAGAAGCGATGTATACCATTCCGCTTCTTCTGTCTCAAGATGTGATGCCGTTTCTTGAATACGCGAAATTTCATCTAAGATAACGACACCATTCTCAGGTAAATAGTCTATTAGACTAGCATGTTCTTTGTAAAAAATAGATAAATATTTAAACATTTGCTCTATAGTCTGTCCGTTTTTCAATATTTCTATCTCGTGACTAACTGTTTCAAGTACTGCTGTCTTGATTTTATCATCAGAGAGCTTCTGCATCGTCTTCATTAAACCTTCCTCAAGACGCTCTACCCCTAATTTCAGTTCATCTTTTGAAAATAAAAATTCTGTCGCAGGACCGAATTTCACGCTTTCTCTTTTATCTTGAGAGCGTTGTTCTTCTACATCAAATGAGCGGATAGAATCTACTTCCGTATCAAAGAACTCTATACGAAACGGTAATTCTTCAGTTAACGGATAAATATCCAGTATACCCCCGCGCAAACTAAATTCTCCAGGTGCTTCTACCATTGACTTACGTTCATATCCAATATGATGCAATGTATGAAGCAATACATCTAAATCAATCTCTTGCCCTAGACTAATTTCGATTTGCTTTTGCTTCCATAATTCTTTTATTGGTAAAAATCTACGTAATCCAGCAACTGGAACAACAATAATGCCCCGCTCGCCCATCGCTAAACGATTTAATACTTCAATACGCTGCGCTTTCAGTTCTGGGCTTGCAACCCCTATTTCTGACGCAATTAATTCATTAACCGGATATAACCATACATCCTGCTCACCAAGTAGTGATACTAAATCCTCATATACTTTTTGCGCTTGAAATAAGTTGTGTGTAACAACAAGTTGCGACTGCTTTGTTTTTTTATATAAAGCAGCCATTAATAAAGAACGAGAAGAAGTTGCCATACCTGATACAAGCTGCTCTTTCAATCCTTCTTCTAGTCCATTAATAATGGATTGTATTTCTTTATTTTTATAAAATTGCTCTAATAACCCTATCATTTTCAAAACCCCTCTCAACATAAAGAGCAAGTTAATATATTTTTATGCAAATATTTTGGAAAAAGAAAACAGAAAAATGCTTTGGACACGCCAAAGCGACAACATTTTATTGCAAAAATTTTTCATACTCATAATACTCCGGATAAGATGAGAGCGTTTCTTGGCACGACTCACAGATTGTTTTTATATATATATTTCCATTTTCATGAAAATGAATCATATCCAATCGTTCTTGCTCTGTTAGTTGAAATAAAACTTTGCTGTATACCTTTTCTGCGGTAATGGCACCTACGTTACACCCACAATGTCTACAGTAATAATGTCCTTCCATACTATCCTCCTAAGTGTACAATTACTATTAGTATGGATTAAAACATCATAAAATATTCCAAATTAGAACATTAACCGTTAAAAGTATTCATAATTTGAAGAAATGGTTTCTTTAACCACTCTTCACATGCGGCCGCAGCCTTTTCAATGGAATGATTTACTTCTGGCAGCTCTTCTGCTGTGAAGCGCCCCAATACATAATCCACTACTTTCATACCATTTTTCGGGCGATCAATCCCCATACGAATACGTTGAAACTCTTGCGTTCCTAAATGGGAAATTGTCGATTTCACACCGTTATGGCCGCCTGCACTACCTTTCATACGAAGGCGCAATTTACCTACTGGAATATCCAAATCATCATACATGACAACAAAATCTTCCACATCAATTTTATAGTAATCCATAAGCGGACGGATACTTTCTCCAGATAAATTCATATACGTAAGTGGCTTTAATAAAATTACTTTTTCGCCATTAACAAATCCTGAACCATACATACCTTTAAACTTTTGTTCATTTAAAGAAATTCCCCATCGTTTCGCAAGTTCATCAATTCCCATAAATCCGATATTATGCCTTGTTAATTCATATTCTCTACCTGGGTTCCCAAGTCCTACTATTAATTTCATTCTTGTACCACTACTTTCTTTTTACGATACGAAAAGACGTAACCAAATTTGGTTACGTCTCATTCTATCCAATTAATTGAATAATACACTCACAGATTCTTCTTCGTAAACACGAATGATTGCTTCTCCGATTAATGGAGCAACAGAAAGCTCATGTACTTTATCAATTTTCTTCTCTTCTGGTAATACGATAGAGTTTGTTACAACTAACTCTTTAATATTTGAGTTTTGGATACGCTCAATTGCTGGGCCAGATAAAACTGGGTGTGTACAGCAAGCATATACTTCAGAAGCACCGTTCTCAACAAGAGCGTTTGCTGCTAATGTAATTGTACCAGCTGTATCAATGATGTCATCAATTAAAATTGCTGTCTTACCTTCGATATTACCAATAATGTTCATTACTTCCGATACATTCGGACGTGGACGGCGTTTATCGATAATAGCGATTGGCGCTTTTAGGCGATCCGCCATTTTTCTTGCACGTGTTACACCACCGTGGTCAGGAGATACGATTACGATATCTTTAAGACCTTTTGTCTCAAAGTAATCAGAAAGAATCGGTACACCCATTAAGTGGTCGATTGGGATATCAAAGAACCCTTGAATTTGTGGAGCATGTAAATCTAGAGTGATTACACGAGTTGCACCTGCTGTTTCAAGCAAGTTTGCTACAAGTTTCGATGTAATTGGTTCACGAGAACGCGCTTTACGGTCTTGACGCGCATAACCATAATAAGGAATAACGATATTAATTGTTTTTGCAGATGCACGTTTTAACGCATCAATCATAATAAGTAATTCCATGATATGTTCGTTTACTGGGAAGCTTGTAGATTGAATAATGAATACATCACAACCACGAATACTTTCTTCAATGTTAATTTGAACTTCTCCATCACTAAAACGGTCAACAGAACATTTCCCTAACCCTACTCCAATATGCTTTGCAATTTGCTCAGCAAGTTCCTTATTAGAGTTTAAAGAGAATACTTTCAAATTAGAATTTAGATATTGAGTCGACATCTAGATTAACCCTCCACATTATGATTTTTTCTTATTCAGCAATTGATCAACATAGTCTTCTTTGTTAACTTGACGTGCACGTGCAATTGATAATGCTTTTGATGGAACACTCTCTGTAATTGTAGAGCCTGCCGCAACATAAGCACCATCTTCAACTGTTACAGGAGCAACAAGGTTTGAATTACAACCAATAAATACGCCGTTACCAATAACTGTTTTAAATTTATTCTTGCCATCGTAGTTCACCGTAATTGAACCACAACCAAGATTCACGTCTTCTCCAACTTGTGCATCCCCGATATAACTTAAGTGTGAAGCTTTACTTCTATTACCAAAAACAGTCTTTTTGATTTCCACGAAGTTTCCAACGCGTACTTCGTCACCAATAACTGAATCTGGACGGATATGTGCAAATGGACCGATTGAAACTTCCATACCAATCTTACTGTCATGTACAGTAGATTGACGAATTGTCGTACAATCTCCAATTTCACTATCACGTACTACTGTATGTGGACCAATTTCACAATCAGAACCAATTACAGTTTTGCCTTCAATAACTGTTCCTGGATAAAGAACTGTATCATTACCAATGATTGCATCAGCAGAAATGTATGTGTTATTTGGATCAATAATTGTAACACCATTTACCATGTTCTTTTGGTTAATACGCTTTTTCATAATAATTTCCGCTTGCGATAGAGCGACTCTGTCATTAACACCTAATGTTTCATCGAAATGCTCTGTTTGATAAGCTGATACAATATGACCTTCACTTTTCAAAATCTCAATAACATCTGGAAGGTAATATTCACCTTGAACATTATCGTTTGAAACTTTAGAAAGTGAAGCAAATAGTGCCTTATTATCAAAACAATACGTCCCTGTATTAATTTCTTTAATAGCTCGCTCTACTTCATTTGCATCTTTATGCTCAACGATTTTTTCAACATGACCACTTTCATTACGAACAATGCGGCCATATCCAGCAGGCTCTTCTATGTACGCTGTTAACACCGTCGCTTTCGCTCCTGCTTCTTCATGATGCTTTAACAATGCTTCCATTGTTCCTGCAGTTATAAGGGGTGTATCACCACAAATAACTAAAGTTGTTCCCTCTTCATTTGCAAGTACATCGGCAGCTTGATCAACAGCATGTGCTGTACCAAGTTGTTCTGCTTGCAWTGCAAATTCACTTACGTTCCCTAGTTGTTCTTGTACTTTTTCAGCACCATGTCCAACTACCGTTACAAGTTTCTGCAATCCTAATTGAGATACTTGATCAACTACATGCTGTACCATTGGTTTTCCGCATACAGGATGAAGCACTTTGTATAGCTTGGACTTCATACGTGTGCCTTTACCTGCAGCTAAAATCACTGCAAATCTGTTTGACATATAGAACCTCCATCGCAACCTATTTATCCATTAAAGATATTATCCTAAATCATTATATATTTCAAGAAACACGGCATAACTATTAAATTTTACCATACTTCTTATAAGATGTTTTATTCTTTAGTATCTTTTTTTAGGAAATAAGATATACTATTTCGAATGATTTTAAAGAAATTAGAAGTTTACATATAACGAGGACAATAAAGTGAGGCTTTAATTAGCGGAAAATTTTATTCAAAATAAACACTTTATAAGTAAAAAACCGTTCTTTTTAGGCGGGAGAGAGCGCCCCGCCTCGCACAGAAGCGGTCAGGGCCTTTTTTGCCTCCATGCCAAGGGAAGACAAAAGGAGATAACGAGTTCCGATCTTCTTTTATTTTCATAGCCGGAACTTAGGCGCCAATAAATCAAAATGGATTTACAAATAAAAAAACAAACCCCTGTAAGTGTTTACAGGAGTTTGTTACAAAATTATAGAGCTCCTTTATTAGAGCCCTTTTTATTCGAATTTTACGAAGCTCCTGCTTCTTCAAACTCAACTTCTTCTAACTCGCCTAAACGGTGATACTCAGCTAAAACCGCATCTTGAATTTTTGAGCGTGTGTTAGAATTAATTGGATGCGCAATATCACGGAACTCCCCATCTGGAGTACGTTTACTTGGCATTGCTACAAATAATCCATTATTRCCATCAATTACACGAATATCATGAACAACAAACTCATGGTCCAATGTAATAGAGGCAATCGCTCTCATACGGCCTTCTGTGTTTACGCGGCGTAATCTTACGTCAGTCACTTCCATCTTGTGTTCACCACCCTTTTCTAAATAAGCGATATATTTGTATAAATTCCACAAATTTTCTATTTTCCCTTTAATTTTTTAAAAATTTTTAAGATAAAAAATTTTTTTTAACGGAATATAAGAATTAATGGACGTTATCGCTTACAAATTTTCATTTTACAAGGGCAATAACTTCAATTTCGATGGAAACATCTTTCGGTAATTTTGCAACTTGTACACAAGAACGAGCTGGTTTATGTGCAGAAAAATATGTTCCATATACTTCGTTTACATCTTTAAAATCATCCATRTCYTTTAAAAATACAGTTGTTTTTACAACCGTATCAAATGATGCTCCTGCCTCTTCTAACACAGCTTGTAAATTTTGAAATACTTGTTCGGTTTGTATTTTCACATCACCTGTTACAAGTTCTCCACCTGCCGTTAATGGAATTTGTCCTGAGCTATAAAACATGTTATTTACGATAATTCCTTGTGAATATGGACCAATCGCTTGTGGTGCTTGATTTGTTTGAACTACTTTCATATTTTCTCACCCTTTTATTATTTTATTTTCCTTAAATAAAAACTCCTAGAAAACTTTCTTCCCATATAAACTCAGTTCATCCTATCTAAAATAATTAGGATGCCCTGTGCTAGCGGGCGGTAAGACTTTCACAATACAAGAAAAGACTTAACGTCCACTAGCACTTTCATTTACAAAAAAAGATAAAGCTTCTGCTTTACCTTTTTATTCAGCTTCTACAAGCCCTTCGTCAAATGGCACAAGTGAATAATTCCCTTTTTCCACTTGAATYGYTTTYTCTTTMAYATCWACTTCTGAYAARCGRATTAAWGAWACAAAGTTATTAATAAGTCTTTCTTCAATATCYGTMGAYTCTACTAATACGCCRATYCCAACAACATTRGCWTTAAACTCTTCTAGCATGCTAATCATGCCTTGAATTGTTCCTCCAGCCTTCATAAAATCATCAACGATTAAAACATTGGCACCTTCCGGAAGACTACGTTTTGCTAAAGTCATTGTTTGAATACGCTTAGATGAACCTGATACATAGTTAATACTAACTGTTGGTCCTTCTGTTACCTTATTATCTTTTCTTGCAATTACTACAGGTACATCTAAATAATTCGCTACCGCATATGCAAGCGGAATCCCTTTTGTTGCTACCGTCATAACCGCATCAATCGGCTGCCTCGCAAATACAGAAGCAAATAGGCGACCTGCCCCGTTGATATAGCGTGGATTACTCAAAAGATCCGTCATATATAAGTATCCACCTGGAAGAATACGATCTGGATTCTCAAATAAGCCACAAAGCTCATTAATGATCAGATTTGCTTCCTCTTCACTTATATATGGAATATATTTCACTCCTCCTGCTGCCCCTGCTATCGTTTGCAATGTGCCGACCCCTTGTTGTTCAAACGTTTGCTTAATAATAACTAAATCTTCACTAATGGAAGACTTAGCTGATTGATACCGTTCAGCAAAAAAAGTGAGAGAAACTAACTGACGAGGATTTTGCAATAAATAGTAAGTCATATCAACTAGTCTTGTACTCCGTCTAATTTTCACATTCTCACCCCAAATCACGAATATTCTAAACAAATCATAACTTATTATACGTCTTTATTCAAGCGTTTCTCGCTCTCCTAATAGACGGACTGCGTATACTTGTTCACAAAATCCTTTTAAACCATTATAAATACGGTGCATACGCGAATCATGATGCACAAGCCCAAACACAGTTGGACCACTGCCACTCATTAAAACTGCATCTGCGCCAAAGCGCTTCATCTGTGCTTTAATACGTGCAACTTCAGGATGCATCGCAAATGTCACATCTTCTAATACATTTCCAACTGCATTGCATATTCCTTTATAGTCACCTTGATTGATAACTTCAACCATTTTATCTACGTCTGGATGTGTGACACGATTTAATTGTAAATTTCCATATACGTCAGCAGTAGATACACCGATGTGAGGCTTCGCTAAAATAACCCAACAAGAAGGAGGTGTCTTTATATGCTCAACCTTTTCTCCTCTTCCTGTCGCAATCGCTGTTCCGCCATATACACAAAAGGATACGTCAGATCCAATTTCTGCTCCAAGTTCCGCTAATTCACCTATTGTAAGACCTAAATTCCATAGCTTATTAAGACCACGTAATGTAGCAGCCGCATCACTGCTTCCACCTGCTAATCCTGCTGCTACTGGAATTGTTTTTTCAATAGCAATAGATACACCTTGTTTTACCTTAAATTTCTCTTTTAATAATTTCGCTGCTTGATAAGCTAAATTACGCTGGTCGTCTGGGACATACCGATTATGGGATAMAATTTCAATACGGTCTTCTGMTAAYTCCGTTARCTCTAAACGATCTGCYAARTCGATTGTTGTCATAATCATTTTCACTTCATGATAACCGTCTTGTCTTTTCCCTAGTACATCTAACGACAGATTAATCTTTGCTGGTGCTTTCACTAGTAGCTTCAATCTATTCACCCACTCTATGTACTCAATCTTTTATCGTTTATTTTACCATAAATTTATAGTAAGACGATGACACTTCCCTAATTATAACGAAAAGCATTCAGAATGAAACTACTTATGCAAAATGATGATACCTTTTGGCGTGCAAAAAGCCGAGGAATTTCTCCTCGGCTACCGTAGCATAGAAGTTATTTTGCAACTACTGGTTTTGTTTCATTAATTGCTGCTGTGCAATTTCAATAGCACGTTTCACCATATTACCAGCATCTTTCGCACGAATTCCGCCCCATCCTTCTTTCTGAACAACATCATAAAATCCAAGCTCTTTTGCAAGCTCTTCTTTAAACTGATTTGACATGACTCCTCTTCGTCTACTCAATGCAGGTCCCTCCTTATTTTGCTACGGTATAATTAGTATGCAAAAAAATGTCTTTTTTATTTATGGAAATATATGTAACAGAGTGGACAATTACCCTAAAATAACCTCGTTCTGAGGATCATCATAAAACGTTAATTCTACCGTTTCTGTTAAAACATCTGCATAGCTATAGGAAACACGCTGCAATGTATCCTCTTGTTGATCTAACTGTACAACAAAAACAGAACGATACGTTTCTGCTAGTACGCCTGATTGTTCCACTGTTTTTCTTCTTCCACTATTCGCCTTTAACATAAGGCGCTTCCCAAGATGATGATCTAATTCACTTTTAATTTCATCTAAACGTTTTGACATATACTTTGCTACACCTCGCTGTAATTTAGAGTGAATACATAAATACATGATATATCTATCCCAATCATTGCCTATACATAACAAGCAATATCTTCGCAAGAACCTAATGCGTTCGAATAGATAGAAGAATTACTATATTATAAAAGTATCATTGTATAGTCTGTACGTTCTTACCTTTTTTTATCCAAGCACCTATAAATCCTTGTTTATGGTACATCTTTCACCAAACAAACTGATACTTTTCCCATAAGAAAAACAAGGTACATATATACCTTGCTTACTCTTCATAATATTGAAAAGGTAATCCTGTTCGTAAAAGTCCCCGGGTCTCAATACCACCAAGGCCTTTTTGCCCAGTAATAGTATTTCGAACAACATCCCATACATTTACGCGTTCCATAAATGAAGTAAAACTAATCTTCCCCACTACATATACTGGATCCAATGCATGAATATTAATACGCGATGGTGAACTAGCAAAATTAGCACCAGCTCGAATTAATGCTTCAAAATGGGACTGACATGCCCCTGCAAAAATAACAAGTTGATCTAAAGAAGGGTATTTTTTTCGTACTTCCCGAACAGCCTGTACAAAGTGCCGAGAATGACGATAAGCTGCTAAGTCTCCCATAACTCCTTTAGATTTTGTATATGCATCATGACCTGTAATGACCAAAATGTCTGGACGAAAATGATCGATTAAATCAACTACCTTTTCATGCATTTCTGTTTCTTTACAATGTACCCCTTGAACTGGAACACCTATCTTTGTATATAAATCTAAACATTTCCGTAAATATAATGGGTCTCCATCTATATGCAAAACCCTACCTGGCATTTGAAAATAATTGACTTCACTCGTATATCCTCCTGTAGAATTATGCTCGTGACGTTGCTTCATCAAAACATAGTCTTGTTGAAACAGGCGATATGTTCGCTCCATCGTTTCCTTCTCACGCTTTTCCCTTTTCTTATACTCTCTCTGATCAATGCTAATTAAATCTTCAAGCGGTGCATCTGCCACAAGTCTGACTTCTTCTCCAAATAATATTGCAATTTCACCTTTTATTTCTGTAATGCGAAAAAGAATGTCTCGGTTATAAGATTGTCGTTCCACTAAATCTCCAACATGTACAGCCATTATCCTACCTCCAAATTCATTAGGCCATCTCACTAACCATGTTCTGTTTTTAACGTATGAATTTAGAGTGAAAAGGGTGACAAAAAGGACAGCTCGAATTGAGCTGTCCTTTTATTGTTTATCCCGCTATTTGCGGGCAGTAAGATCCCCACTCCAAAATTCAGCGAAAGCAAAGAAGTTAGGTGGGGGATTAACTGCCCATAAAAGCCCGATTGGTTCAACTAATAATCAGTGGGTGATTAAAGTTTCACTTTATGAGAGACTAATGCATTACTCAGTGCTGCAAATTCTTCGATTGATAATGTTTCGCCTCTTCGCTTTGGATCAATGCCTACTTCCGTTAAAATACGATCTAATAACTCCTTATCTTTCGGGAAACCATTTAGATTATTTGATAAGTTATTCATCAACGTTTTACGACGTTGTGCAAAGCTTGCTCGTACTACTTCGAAGAAAAACTTCTCATCTTTCACTTCAACAATTGGTTTTGGACGTTTTAAAAGACGAATAACTGCGGAATCTACATTTGGTTGTGGGACAAATACGGTGCGCGGAACAGTCATAACTGTTTCTACCTCCGTATAATATTGAATTGCAATAGATAGAGAACCGTAGTCTTTCGTTCCTGGTTTAGCCGCTAAGCGATCTCCCACTTCTTTTTGCATCATAACAACAAACCCACGAACTGGTAATTGCTCTTCTAGTAATTTAAACAAAATTGGTGTTGTAACGTAGTATGGTAAATTTGCTACTACCATTACGTCTTGTCCTTTTTCGAACTGCTCTCCGAATACTTCATGTACATCTGCTTTTAAAATATCTTTATTAATTACAGTTACGTTGCTGTAAGGAGCTAATGTTTCGTCTAGAATTGGTAATAGTCGTTGATCGATTTCAAAAGCGACTACTTTCTTAGCACGTTTTGCTAACTGCTCCGTTAACGCTCCAATACCAGGGCCAATTTCAATTGCTCCGCTCTCTGGGCCGATTTCTGCATAATCCACAATACGATTTAATACGTTTGTATCAATTAAGAAATTTTGACCTAAACTCTTTTTGAATGAAAACCCGTACTTTTCAACAATGTCTTTCGTACGATTCGGTGTTGCGATATCCTTCATTTCTTTTCCTCCTGTAATACTTGTTTATATGCTTCCGCAAATGCTTCTTTTGAAACTTGAAACATTTGTAAACGTTTATGTAACTGCTTCGCATTTGTATAACCAATCTTTAATAGTTTACCCATTTTTTCTCTACGACTTTTTGCCTGTTCTCCGCCTACTAGTCCAGCATCTACTAAGTCACTCCAACTAATTTCGCTCGTATAGGCTTCCATTTCTTCGTGAACATTTTCTAAAGCACGGCGAATGGATTCATTGGAAGCATGTTCAATTCCGACTCCTTTTTTTCTCTTGGCAAGTGCCTCTTCTTTCGGTAAGAAAGCATGCTTACAACCCGGAACCATTTCAGAAATAATTTTCCGAATACGCTCTCCCGGGTAATCAGGATCCGTCAAAATAATAACGCCTCGTTTTTGCTGTGCCAATTTTACTTGCTCAATGACATGTTCACCGATTGCTGAACCGTTCGTTTCAATTGTATCTGCATCAACAGCACGCTTAATTGCAACTGTATCATCTTTACCTTCTACAACGATAATCTCTTTAATTTTCATGACTGCCTCCACACTGATTTCGTCTCTACTTAGTAAAACAAAAAAACGAATACTTTTCCATTATTATTTTCCCACTGATACAATTTAAAAAGCAGAGGAGAAAAAATCCTCTGCCTACTCTTCTTATTGTAACACTTTAACCTCACTTGTTTTCTTCCCTACAAATATATCCGTTAGTTAGCTAGCTTGTATTGCCTTCCGGGTATTGTTAGTGTCTCTTCATTGAGAGGTAACAATAGAGGCAGGGTAAAAGAAAAAGAATGGAATTCACCATTCTTTCTTATTCAACACCAAATAAAGCTTTTGCATTTTCTGTAGTTACCTTTGCGACCTCTTCGTATGAAATACCTTTTAAGTTAGCAATTTCTTCTGCCACAAGTTTCACATAACTTGGCTCATTTCGTTTACCACGAAATGGATGTGGCGTTAAGTATGGACAATCCGTTTCTATTAGCAGCTTTTCCATTGGAATTTCCATTGCAACTTCTTTCGGTTTCTTTGCATTTTTGAAAGTTACTGGCCCACCCAATGAAATTAAAAAATTCATATCAATACATTGTTTTGCCACCTCTACACTGCCACTAAAGCAATGCATAATGCCGCCTACTTCAGCTGCATTTTCTTCTTCTAGAATATCTACAATATCTTGCGTTGCATCACGGTTATGTATAATAATAGGCAATTTCACTTTCTTTGCTAACTGAATTTGTTTACGAAATACTTCTTTCTGTATTTCCTTCGGAGACTTGTCCCAATGATAGTCTAACCCCATTTCACCAAGAGCAACTACTTTTGGGTGTGCAGCTAACTCTTCTAACCAAACTAAATGCCCTTCCGTCATATCAATGGCATCAACGGGATGCCAACCAACCGCTGCATAAATAAAGTCATACGTTTCTGCGAGCTCAATTGCCTTTTTTATTGTTACCTCATCAAAACCAACAACAACTGTATACGAAACCCTAGCTTCTTTCATTCTTGCAATAACTTCCTGTAAATCTTCTTCAAATTGCTCTGCATTTAAATGTGAATGTGTATCAAACAACATAACAAATAACTCCTTTTATTTGAAATAAATTCTATCATAGTAAAAAATCTCTTCCCTAAAAACGTAATAACAATAGTACAATCTTAATACAAAAAAGGAATTTTTAAAAAGATTCCTGACAAGAAAAAAAGATGCTCCACGAATGTTACACGTGAAACATCTCTTATTTTGTCAAGATTACTTGATTTTTGTACCATTTGGTAAATTTTGATCAATTGTTGCTAAAGACAATACTCCGTTTTCTTCGCCTGCTAAAATCATACCTTGTGATAATTCACCACGTAATTTCACTGGTTTTAAATTCGTTACACAAATAACTTTTTTCCCTTTTAATTCTTCTGGTGTGTAAAATTTAGCAATTCCAGAAACAACTTGTCGCTTTTCTGTGCCTAAATCAAGTTGAATCTTTAACAGTTTGTCTGCTTTTTTTACAGGCTCTGCTTCTATTACTTCCGCCACACGCAATTCAACTTTAAAGAAATCATCAATTGTAATTTCTTCTGCCTTCGGTTCCTCTTCCTTTTTCTCCTCTACTTTAGGAGCAGAACCTTTCATTTGTTCTTTGATATATTCAACTTCTACTTCTACCTCTAAGCGTGGGAAAATTGGTTGTCCTTTGACTACCTTCGTGCTAGCTGGAATACAACCAATCGTAGAAAGGCTATCCCAAGATTGATAAGCTTCATCAGTAAGGCCAAGTTGTGTAAAGATTTTACTTGGTGTTGCTGTCAAGAATGGCATAAGCATAATACCCATTTGGCGAAGCATTTCTGCAAGGTGTGCCATTACGGACGCAAGTTTATCACGATCATTCTCATCTTTCGCTAATACCCAAGGTTGTGTTTCATCAATATATTTATTAGTACGGCTAACCAGTTGCCAAATAGAACTCAATGCTACTGAAAACTCCATGTTTTCCATTGCTTCTTCTACTTTTTTTAATGTATCCTGTGCAAACGTTACTACTGTTTCATCAAACTCAGTTACATTTTCTTTAAAAGCAGGAATTTCTCCATTAAAGTACTTATCAATCATCGCTACTGTACGATTTAATAAGTTTCCTAAGTCATTTGCAAGGTCAAAATTAATTCGCTCAATAAAACCTTCTGGCGTAAATACACCGTCTGATCCAAATGGAACCTCACGAAGTAAATAGTAACGCAGTGCATCCAATCCATAACGATCAATTAACGTAACTGGATCAACTACATTACCTTTTGATTTACTCATTTTTCCGTCTTTCATTAAGATCCAACCATGAGCAAATACCTTTTTCGGCAGTGGTAAATCTAGCGCCATTAAAATAATCGGCCAATAAATTGTATGGAAACGAACAATTTCTTTTCCTACTAAGTGAACATCTGCTGGCCAATACTTTTTATATTTCTCTTCATTATCTGTTCCATATCCTAGTGCTGTAATGTAATTAGATAATGCATCTACCCATACGTAAATAACGTGTTTTGGGTTACCTGGCACACGAATTCCCCAGTCAAAAGAAGTACGAGAAACTGCTAAATCTTCTAGACCTGGTTTAATGAAGTTATTAATCATTTCATTTTTACGAGATTCAGGTTGAATGAAGTGTGGATTTTCTTCATAAAATTGTAGTAGTCGATCTACATATTTACCCATTCTAAAGAAGTAAGATTCTTCGCGAACCAGTTCTACAGCATGGCCACTATCTGGACTTTTTCCTCCGACTACTTTATCGCCTTCCATAATCGGATCAACAAGTTGATGTTCTGTGTAGAATGTTTCATCCTGTACAGAATACCATCCTTCATATTCATCAAGATAAATATCACCTTGATCAACAAGTTGTTTAAAAATCTTTTCAACAACTTCTTTATGACGATCTTCGGTTGTCCGAATAAAGTCATCGTAAGAAATGTCCATTTTCCCCCACAATTCTTTAATTCCTGCTACAATGTTATCAACATATGCTTGTGGTGTAACTTGTAGTTCTTCTGCTTTCTTTTGAATCTTTTGTCCATGCTCATCAGTACCTGTTAAATAATGAACATCATATCCTTGCATGCGCTTGTAGCGTGCCATCGCATCTCCTGCTACCGTTGTATAAGCATGTCCAATATGAAGCTTTCCGCTTGGATAATAAATTGGAGTAGTGATATAAAAGGTCTTATTTTCCTCTGTCATTGTTTTGAACCTCCCAAATGACCTCATATGTATTTATAAACAGTATATCAAAAACTGACGCATAAAAACGAATTAATGCTCGATTATCTTTATCATCTATTACTCATATTCAAAAAAAATATACAGTAATTTATCTGAAATATTGATAAAATTTAAAAATATAGTAAAACACTTGTGTAATTCTTTCATTTTCTATTATATATAAGAAGTATAAAAATCTACAATTCTTTCATAAAATATAAAATTTATGAATTGAYGGAAATGTAAATGATTGGTATCATATGTTCATAGGGTATTTTGTCGAAAAATGACGAATTAAAATATAGACTCGCAAACTTACAAAATATGAGGAGGATAACGAATATGAAATCTACTGGTATCGTTCGTAAAGTTGATGAATTAGGCCGTGTTGTAATTCCGATTGAATTACGTCGTACATTAGGTATTGCTGAAAAGGATGCTCTTGAAATTTACGTTGATGACGAAAAAATCATCCTAAAAAAATATAAGCCTAACATGACTTGCCAAGTAACTGGTGAAGTGTCTGATGGTAACCTTTCTTTAGCTGAAGGTAAAATTATCTTAAGCAAAGAAGGCGCTGAACAGATCTTAAACGAACTTCATCAATATATTCAAGCAGCAAAATAAGCTTCTCAATTATGAGAAGCTTATTTTTTATCAACATGATAGATTTGATAGACGTCTCGTTTCGACAAATCTCGATCTTTGGCCGCCTTTTTAATTGCATCCTTTGAAGACATTCCTTGCTCGTTTATGTAATGTTCGATATGATCGTATACTGATATAGCTTCCCACCACTGTTCCTCTGGAGCAGCTTCCTCTTTTGACCCGGATACTAATATACAAAATTCACCACGAACCTCATTTTGCTTTGTCCATTCAATCGCTTCTTCTACCGAACCACGAATAAATTCTTCAAATTTTTTCGTTAGTTCTCGGCACAATACAATTTCTCTATTTCCAAGTACTTCTTTCATAGAAATTAATGTATCATCTAACCGATGCGGCGCTTCATAGAACATCATCGTAGTTGGAACATAACGAAGCTTTTCTAATTCCGCCTTACGTTCTTTTTTATTTCTGTGCAAAAATCCGTAAAAATAAAAATGTCTCGTTTCTAACCCTGATGCAATTAACGCTGTAAGGGCTGCATTTGCCCCTGGAAGTGGAATAACATGATATTGTTTCTCTACAGCTTCTACAACAATGTCGTAGCCTGGATCAGAAATACAAGGCATACCTGCATCACTTACAAGAGCTACTGTTTTTCCATCTTCTAGCTTATCTAAAATTTTCTGTCCACTTACTCCCTTATTATGCTCATGATAACTCATAACTGGTGTTTCAATTTCAAAATAGTTACAAAGCTTTTTCGTCTGCCGCGTATCTTCAGCAGCAATGATATCAGCCTCTTTCAATATCCGAATCGAACGAAACGTCATATCTTCTAAATTACCAATCGGCGTTGGAACTAAATATAAGGCTCCCTTTTCATTTGCTTGAAAACTTTTTTGCTGCCACATAGCGTTCTCCTTTTTGCATATATTCTTCTTTTTCTTTTCGCTTTAACTGTTTAAAATGATATTCGGCTTGCATCGCTGTAGTTTTATCTTCATGAACCTCTACATATTTCAAAACAACAGGAAGCCTAGCACGAGTATAACGCGCTCCCTTCCCACTATTATGAGTTTGAATTCGTTTCTCTAAATTATTTGTATACCCTGCATAATAACTCCTATCTGAACATTCTACTACATAAAAATAATGTTTATTTTTCTCCATATAAGATTGAACGAAGCTCCTTTGTATACTCATTATTTTCCTCATATACAAAAAGCGGTGGCAAAATTTTTAAATCTGCATTTCCATCTTTAATTCCTTCTATTAGTAGCGTATTTGCTTCTTTACCCGCCTTTGGATATACAAACTGCACACGTTTTGGTTCAATCTTATACTTTCTCATTAGTGTTACAATATCAAGTAATCGACCTGGACGATGAACAAATGCTACCTTACCACCTTGCTTTACAAGCTGACTACTAGCATATACGACATCCTCTAATGTACACATAATTTCATGACGAGCTATAGCTAAATGCTCGTTAATGTTTTTCTCAGATGCCTTTGGCGTTTGAAAATACGGCGGATTACATGTTACAACATCGTATTGATGACGCCCAAGCTGCTCTGGCATATCCTTTAAGTCTCCATGAATTAACTGGATTCTTTCTTCTAACTTGTTATACTGGATGCTTCTTACTCCCATATCATACAAGCGTTCTTGAATTTCTACCCCTGTAATATTCCCTTTCGTTCTCGTGCTTAACAAAAGCGGAATAACAGCATTTCCTGTACATAAATCAAGCAAATTTCCCTTTTGAATCGGGATCCATGCAAAATTCGC
Source organism: Bacillus sp. 05T22 (assembly GCF_056396765.1). Taxonomy (NCBI): domain Bacteria; kingdom Bacillati; phylum Bacillota; class Bacilli; order Caryophanales; family Bacillaceae; genus Bacillus; species Bacillus sp. 05T22. The sequence goes on along the minus strand of NZ_JBFTMC010000062.1, from coordinate 4,969 downwards.
AAGTAACACTGCGTCTAAAGAAAAATTAAACACAGATGGACTTTGAATAATTTTCATTTCTTCCGCTAGTAAATAATCTAAACGTTCATCTTCATATAAGTGCATATACGATTTCCTTTCTTATACTTAACCTACCCTATTTGAACGTAAAACTAAGACCTATTTCATCTTATCTTTACTCTCATGTATAAAAAATTACCTTTCCAATATATTGGAAAGGTAATTTCATTTTTTATTTAAAAATGACAGACAGAATAAACAATCCCCTTCTTTACGTACACTTCCATAATGTAAATTACAGATATGGAAACCTTCTTGATATAGGCGTGCTAAGTTATCATAGCCTTCACCAATATCCGTTTTAGGCTTCATTTCTTTTCGTTTTTGAGTTTTTTGTTTTTCCTTATTCTGTATTTCTTCAAAACGACGTCGCAAATTTTCATTTTCCATTTTAATATGTTGGTTTTCTTCAAGTAACTCTGCAAGATGTTGCTTTAATTCTCCCAACTGCTTATATAAATGTCCAATTTGCTCTTCCATACTGGAAACCGCTGCAAAAATATCCTTTTTCTCCACAAGCACCCACCTCATTAATCTGTGGTTTGACTCGAAACGACCCCTTCATTAATTAATTCATCTAACGTATATTCTACTATCCGTTCCTTGTCTACTAGTTCCACTTGAATTAATCTTTCTAAAATATTTAATCCGATAACGCGTCCAAGACCATGCGGTGTTTGTATACGTTGATCTAAATCAGGAAGTTGCTCTTTTGCCGCTTCATACTCATCATTCTCATATTTTAAGCAACACATTAATCGGCCACATAAGCCAGAAATTTTCGCAGGATTTAATGATAAATTTTGATCCTTTGCCATTTTAATGGATACAGGTTCAAAATCACCTAAAAATGTAGAACAACAAAGCATACGGCCGCACGGACCAATACCACCAAGCATTTTTGCTTCATCGCGAACACCAATTTGTCTTAGCTCAATTCTTGTCCGAAAAATTGCAGCTAAGTCTTTTACAAGTTCACGAAAGTCAATACGACCATCCGCTGTAAAATAGAAAATAATCTTATTACGATCAAACGTATATTCTACGTCTACAAGCTTCATATCAAGTTTATGTTCCCCTACCTTTTGTTGACAAACTTGATATGCTTCTTTTGCAGCATGTTTGTTCTCTTCAACAATTGTCCGATCATTTTCATTTGCAATGCGAATGACTTTCTTTAGCGGTAGTACCACATCGTTTTCATCAACTTGCTTTTTTGTAATAACTACTTTCCCATATTCAATACCTCGTACAGTTTCCACGATCACAAATTCATTTTCCGAGATATCGAATTGATTCGGGTCAAAGTAATACACTTTTCCGGCCTTCTTAAAGCGAACACCTACTACATCATACAAAACGGTCATCCCTCCTGCAACCGCAACAATATCTAAACCTTGTTGTAATTGTTCCTTCTCTCCAAAGTGTTTCCCCCATTTTTCTTGTACAAAAAAAAGAGAGGTTGTATCTTTTTCGAGCGCTTCACATAATTTTATCACTAAAGCTCGTGCTTGTGCAAACCATTCATCATTACACAGTAATAATGCTTCCTCAAAACTATTCGTAAGCTGTGCAGCAAGGGTAGATAAAGAAACTGCAATTCCATCTCCCTGCAGTCTCTCAATTAAAGATTCTGTAGACAAAGGTCTAAATGTCACAACTTGACAACGAGATAAAATAGTATTTAAAATTTGATGACTTTGTTCAGTAAGTAAAATAGCTGTTGTATCGCTGCTTGGTTCTTCTAAAAATTTTAATAAGGTATTAGCAGCATTTGCTGTCATTCGATCTGCATGCTCAATAATGTATACCTTTTTATTTGCCTCTAAACCCGTTTTTGAAAACTCTTCCTGTAAATCGTGAATTTGTTGTTTTTTAATAGATAACCCATCTGGTCTTACAATATGTAAATTAGGATGGTTACCCGAATCAATCCGGCGGCAATTCGTACATGTATGACACGGCTCTACACCGTTTCTTTGTTTACAAAGAAAACTTTTTGCCATTTGAATGGCCGTTTCATATTTTCCAGTTCCTTTTGCACCTTCTAACAAATAAGCGTGGGATATACGCCCTTTTGCAATACTATTCATCAACATCTTTACACCAATGGGCTGTATAGCAGAAAGCTGCTCCCACGTTCTCGTCATAATGCATACCTCACTTGTTTTATACTTTCCTTCTATTATAACAATTTATCTTCTACAAGCTGAATAACTTCTTCCAAAATCTTTTCCATCGGTTGATCTGCATTCACAATAACTATGCGATCTGAGAAGCGATCTACCACCTGTAAATATCCCTCACGTACACGTTTGTGGAATTCAATACTTTCCATATCTAAACGATTCACTTCACGATTAGCATCCTTTTCAATGCGTGCCAAGCCTACTTCAGGTTCAATATCTAAATAGATTGTCAAACTAGGCATACAGTCTTCTGTTGCAAACCGATTAATTTCAAATACTTTATCAATCCCTAGACCTCTTGCATAACCTTGATAAGCAAGAGAACTGTCAATAAAACGATCACATAATACAAGGTAGTTTTTCTCCAAAGCTGGCATAACTTTTTCTACTAAGTGCTGTCTGCGTGCTGCAGCATATAATAATGCCTCCGTACGTGCTTCCATCATCGTGTGCTCTTGTTTATGTAAGATTTCTCGAATTTCTTCTGAAATCGCAATACCACCTGGTTCTCGCGTTGCTATAACTTTTTGTTCTTTCTTTTCAAAGTGCGGTAATAACTTTGTAATTAATGTCGATTTACCTGAACCCTCTGGTCCTTCAATTGTTACAAATAATCCCTTCATCCTAAAACCTACTTTCTATATCATACACATTCATATATTTTACATTTCCTTGAAAACGAGCACCCGTTTCTTCTAAATAAGAAATTTGTTTGATGTGTTCCGTAGTAATTTTTTCTCCATACATAAGCAATGGAATACCCGGTGGATACGGGATAACCATATCCGCTGCAATCATCCCGGCGGCTTCTTGTAAAGGTACAACTTTTTTCTTATACTTTTCTAATTGCTTATAAGTAAATGGTAAAGAAGAAAATCCCCCTTTGTAAGTATACCGAATCGATGATATCTTGTCTGTTACCGTATAGTTACGTAATGCCGACCGTATTACCTCTATCGCTTTCATATACTGCTCATTTACTTGCAATGGTAAAATAAATAGAACATTATATGGATCTGCCATTTCTGCGTATATACCTATCTTTTCAAATATAGATTGTAATTCATATCCAGACAGCTCACAGCGTGTTTGTACCGTAACCTTTAACTCATCCTGCAAAGGATACTGCAAAACAGCGATTTGTGGAATATCCTGCAATCCCTCCCTAAATTGCCTCACAAACTCCACAATTTTATGACAGCCCTTCTCCTTCATATTTGCTAATGTAAAGCGAGCCACATCTAATGAAGCCATAATCGGATAAGATGGACTGCTAGATTGTAACATACTTAAATAAGAAGAAACTTTTTCTTCATGAACTAAATTACTATTGATATGTAAATAAGAACCCATAGTCATGGCGGGTAATGTTTTATGCGCCGAGTGTACAACTATATCAGCACCGTATTCTAATGCTGAATTAGGGAACGGCTCTCCTATACAAAAATGAGCTCCATGTGCCTCATCTACTAAAACAGGAATTTTATTTGCGTGTGCACACATAATACTTTCCTTTAAATCAACTCCCATACCATAATAATTGGGATGTGTTAAAATCAATGCCTTTGCTTCTGGGTATCGTTCAATAGCTCCCTTAATGACTTCATGCTGAACTCCAACTGGGACGCCATACAATTCATCAATCCAAGGCTCTAAAAATACTGGATTCACTCCAGCTAACTTTAAGCCATTAATAATGGACTTGTGGCAATTTCTTTGTACAAGAACAATATCATGCTCCTCACAGCATGATAAAATCATTGCCAAATTTCCAACTGTAGAACCATTAATTAAAAAATAACTCTTTTTTACATTATATACATCAGCCAATAATTGCTGTGCTTCATCTATACATTCAAACGGACTATGCAAATCATCTAATCCTGTTAATTCCGTTACATCAATAGAAAGTACATCACTAAAACCTGCTTGTGCCTGCTCCGGAAAATTCAAACCATTTTTATGTCCCGGAACATGTAAAGATAGAGGCTTTTTATTTTTAAACTGGAGTAACGTCTCATATAATGGTATTCGATTTTGATTCATGTTTATCTCTTCCTTACTTTTCATTCTCTATCTATTATACAGAGATATTATGGCAAAAAAAATAATAGGCATGTACGCCTATTTATGAATATGATATTTGGATTTTTCGCAGTTGTTCTAAATAGTATATATATTTAGGGTCATTCGTTTCAGTTTCTACCATGTCCCGTTCACAAGCATCACATATAAAACTTGTGTGTACATGTATACCATCATCTTTCCTATTCCCACATACAATGCAAACCTCATGTTTTATTTTCATATCTTTATCCTAATCATTTTTCTCTAAATGAAAACGATGTAGGATATTCCTCCCCTCTATTTTGAATTAAAATATACTTACTTCTATTCCTTGACACTTTTCTGGAAAATATACATCGTTTCGTTATATATGTATGATATGAATCCTATTTGGGCAATGTGTTTGTCACCCACATGATGAAATTAAACTTTCTTCCACAGTACTTTTATTATCTTTTCACCTGAAAATATAATAAAGCACGAGTCAATCGACTCGTGCTTTAATTGCTTGGCGACGTCCTACTCTCACAGGGACAAGGTCCCAACTACCATCGGCGCTAGAGAGCTTAACTTCCGTGTTCGGTATGGGAACGGGTGTGACCTCTCTGCCATCATCACCAAACTATTGAAGGCATATTCCTTCAAAACTAGAT
>NZ_JBFTMC010000061.1:0-35974 GCF_056396765.1 Bacillus sp. 05T22 | reverse complement strand
GGATTACATGTTTGGGATTGAACTTAAAGATGAAAAAATCTTTATTGGGACAATAGCTGTTTACTTAGTGAACTGGAAGAATGGTACTTGTCACGTTGGCGTTTCAATAGGTCCTGAATATCAAGGGAAAGGTTATGGAACTGATTCAATGCAAATACTGGTTGACTTTATTTTCAATTATATGAATGTAAATAAAGTCAAGCTCCAAGTGTTTAGTTACAACAAAAGAGCTATCGCTTCTTATGAAAAATGCGGATTTTCCGTAGAAGGGAATTTAAAAGAAGAATTATTTAGGTTCGGTAGTTACCATGACATTCATATTATGGGGTTACTTAGAAAAGATTGGGAAAACGAGAAAGCTTAAATGATACTTCAAAAGGCAGTTGAAGAAGCAATTTCTACTAAAAGAGCTAATTCTGATTGACTTTATTTTTATAATCCAAAAACCTCTACTGACAAATGGATTACCACACGCCAAACTGTTACAGTAATCGGTAATCATGTGTTTGCTAAGTAAAGAAATTTGTTTTTCTAGTTTTGGTGCAACAAATACATAATTTTAAAAAGGAAACAGAAACTTCGTTCTGTGCACGACCAACATTCATCCCCTCCCTACCGCATGGACTATGTCCTGCACGCGCTTGAGGAAGGGGATGAATGTTGGATTACTGTTAAATTATTTTACCTCTACTGTATAATTCCCTGTTCCACCGCCATATTTATATACACTCAAGTAATATTTCCCTGGCTTCGCATTATAATTTCCAAGTAATTTATTTCCGTCGCGTTTCGTTGCATATGCGGCATAATTATTTAAGTCTGATTCAGAATATAATACCCAATTCAGTCCAAGGTTCTGTTCATTCGTAACAGTAATCTGTAAATCTTTCGGATCCTTTACATCAATAACAAACCGGTCAACTTGATCTTGATCACTTAGGTTACCTCGTAATAACGTATTCAAAGATAGTGGATTCGCTTTATCAAATGTATCGTTCGGTTCTTTTTCTACAGTAGTATCTTCTTCGGTATTCACTCCGCTAAACACAACATCATATTCAAATTGTCCAGCGGCATTGACACGGTAATTCACGAAATAAGCAGTCAATGTTTTGTATCCGCTCCACTCTTTTTCGGAAAGATGTTTCAGCATATCATTTGTTGCTTGATTCATCGTTTTCCAGTCCTCTGTTTCTCCTTTTGACGCACTTCCTGTATATGTTCCTTGTAGTGTAAATGTATTAAAGAATTGTGATTTATTCTTTGTTACCTTCACATTGTTGAACTTTGCTTCATTTGTGATATCCGCTGCAACATCTGAAAGCGCTTTTGATTTATGCTCTGCTAAATAATCATCTGATACTTGCGGAATTGTATACTTATCACGATTATCAAAAAGCATTTGCATATAAGATTGGTAGTCTTCATTTAATTTATTGTCTTTACTTAATGCAGAGCGGTACGCATCGTAATTTGTTACATCATTTGCACGAATTAAATCATGCACTTTATCAAACATCTCAGGGCGATTATTATACATATAAGATTGCAATGCAAACGAATAGTTATAAAAATCCCATGTTCCATACTTCGCATTTAATGTTTGCTCTGCTGTGTATCGCTTAGCTGGATCATTAGATAATCCGCCAACTATACTTTTTCGCGGTACAACGCTATCTAATCGCGTTGAGCCTGCAAAGAACTCTGCATTTCCTTCTTCAAACCAAGTTAAGCGTTCATTTTGATACATATCACCTTGTCCCCATAATCCAGGAACTTCGTATCTTCCCTGTAAATAGTGTGTAAATTCATGACGGAATAATTCTTCTAAACTATAAATACTTTGCTGCGGTGTACGTTCATATGTAAAGAACGTTCCGATTCCTTCAATATAAATTCCGCCATTATTCGTTTCATAGCCGTACAATTGACGGTTAAATTGATATTCGTCCGGACTATTGTAGATGACCATTGTTAACACATCATCAGCATGTCCGTTTTCAAGCGGCTTATCGCTACCAACTGTACGATAAAATTGGGATCGCACTTCTTTTGCCGCCCAGTATAAACGTTTAATTTTCTCTTCACTAACTTTATCTCCCGCTTTAAAGACAATTGTTCCGTCATCAAACGTATACGTTTTCGGTAAATATTTCTTCTTACCATCTTCTCGAATTTGATCTAAATTTACTGTTTTTCCGTTCGCATCCACTCCACCATAATTTGTAGCAATTTGTTCTGCCGCAACAAAATATTGCTCTCCTAAATATGGATAAATCCGCATCGCTTCTGTAACAACTTGCTGTCCTTTTACCTGTGTACTATGAAGCTTACCAAATCGGCTAGCATAGTAAATTCCGTTATTAATTAACCATCCGTTTTTATCTGTTACCGTACCAATTAACGCAAAACGACTGATTTCATTAATAAAACTATCGATGTTTCGATACCACATCGTATCTTTTGGTTCCTTGCCCGTAGTATACATATACGACTGAACTTCATAATCAATTCCTTTCATCAAATCATATACAGCATTTCCTTTTGTGTAGTCTTCAATGAAAGTTGCAAGATTATCGTTGTATTGTTTGAAGATTTCACCGGCATATTGAATAACTTCAGCATCAGCTGATGCGTTTCCAATCAGCTTTCCATACGATGAAATAACTTTGTTTTGTTCCGATGTACCAAGTTTGAAATTTGGATTTTTTGCAATCGTTTTTAAAGCTGGTAAACATTTATCATGATAGCTACGCTCATTTAGTTTGCTTAATTCATCATGATAAAAACCTAAATAAAATGCCGCACGTAGAGCTTCTACTAATGTCTCAATTCCTTTTGAATCATCTTTCGTATAAGCTTGTCCTTGTTCTGCTAGTTTATCAATGATCGCTTGCATCCGGCTATCATCTTGATAGAATTTCAAACTATCATTATTAAACTGAAATAATTCCGGAATTTGATACCATTTAATTGTCACAAGAAGATCAGTTAATTGTTTGTTGCTTAATTGATTCAATTCAGCCATCGAATATTTTTTTTCTTCAACTAGCTGTTTAGCATTCTCTTTTGGCGCTGGCGGACGCTGCGATAAGTCTGCTAACTTTAACCGTTTTGTATATGATGCATTTTCCTGTACGTTCGAAGGATGTGCCAACTCATCAACGGATTTCTGTATTCCTACCGGTTCCATTTGTAATACATTCTTCGTATTTTTCTCTTTTGTCTCTGCTTGAATTTGCATTCCATTACATGATATCGTAACAAGCCCAACCCCAAGCATCAGTTTATAAAATTTCGAGTATTTCGCCATGCTATTGCCCCCTTTTAATAGTTTAAAAATTCAGACTATTTTAGAGTAAGTCATTCAATCTGTCTATATTAAACAACTTTCCTATTGATACTAGTAAAATTAGTGAGATAATGGTAGGTCACTTTTTTACTGTTAATAATACACCCTACTTATTTCTTAAATCCATTCCCCCTTCCTTAAATTTAATACAAGCAAAAACTGTGCCAATGTTGCATCTTATGATTAGGAAACAACCCTTTATTAATACTGTATAATAAAATATACACAAACAATTTAATGATGTATAAATTATTTGACATGAGATTCTTCCTTTATAAAAACACTTCCGGTGAAAATTCATTTTGTTTCCTTTCTTAAGTTGATGGCTATATAGCACTATCCCATTACCATCAAGTTAAGAAATTCATTGTTTCCAATTAATAGTATCCGTTTTTATGTAATTGTTATTGATTTTGAAAAAATAAAAAATCGCCTTATTAAAGGCGATTCATAATTTATTCATTTTGCATTCTTTTGATAAATAAGTATCTTTTAAAGTTAAATGTAATGTTCTACATTAACGTCTTTCTGGTTCTTTTTCTTTTTTTCTAAGACCGAATAAACCGACTAGTCCTAATAAACCAAGCCACGCCCAATTATTATTACCATCACGATGATTATTCAAATCATTTGTTGTATTCACATTTCGAGTTCTAGTATCATAATTAACTCTATTCATGTTATTGTCATTAACTCGAGTTGTAATATTATTATTGTTAACTCTATCCGTGTTATATCCATCGTATTCAGCATGGACGCTTGTACTAAAAACCATAATAGTTAGTAATAGGGCACCTAAAATAGATGACAGTTTTTTCTTCATAGTTTTCCCTCCTTTCATATTCAGTAATGTCTCCAGTTCCTTTAGACAATATTCGTTTGAAAATATATAAAACCATTTGAATTGATATTATGATAAACATCTTTAACTTTTATTATTAAAAGTACTGATAATAATGGATCAAGTCAATTGCTTTATATTTATAAGAATAAATTTTTTATAACAGTATATCCTATGAGCGGTAATTACTATATTTGGGTAAGGTGTTCCTTATGAGTTATAAGAACTTATTTTCTTTAATCTGGAACATGGTTAGGAAAATTTTTTCTATAGTAAGCATTTTTGTTAAGAGTTTAATTTCTTTAAGGAGGAATATTTTAATGGGTATTTTAAGTGGAAATCCGCAAAATGAACCAATGCACTACGGCGAAGTCTTTGGGATTTGGAGTTATCTTGCAGCGGCACAGGGAGCAATTGCTGGATATCAAGTTCTTATTAACCACACAGGAGACGAGGATTTAAAGAAATTTTTAGAAAATCTTGTAGAGAATGATATCCAATCAGAAGTTGAAGAATTAAAAAATTTATTAAAATTAAATGGAGTTGCATTACCACCAGCACCTCCAGAAAGACCGGTTGCATCTATTGAAACGATTCCTCCTGGTGCTCGTATTAATGATGCGGAAATTGCAACTAAAGTTTCCATAGATCTTGCTGCTGGTTTAGTAGCATGTAGTCAAGCTATGGGACAATCTCTTCGAGAAGATGTTGGAATGATGTTTGGTCAATTTCATATGAAAAAAGCACAAGCTGGAGCTATATTGCTTCGTCTGAATAAGAAAAAAGGTTGGATTATTCCGCCTCCATTACATGTTCTACAATCAGATCAAGCATAATACCTAAATAAAAATTCAATTTATTCTTTATGGCTGTTGCAGTGAGGTTGTCTAGGAAAATAAAGACTATTAGTGAATTAAAATAAGTGGCAGAGACGTGAAAACACCTTAACCAAACGTAATGAAATATGAAGCACACAACATGACTTGTCTATTTTTGAAGACCGTTATCCGAAGGGGTAGCGGTTTTTACTTTGTTTAAGTGAGGTGGTAGTTATGGAAAAACAGAGTCTTATTAACTTGATTAAAGTTGATAAACTTATGAAGTTCTATAAATCTAAAGAGTGGCGGCAGCTGAGACTCAAGGCTTTGCAGCGTGACAACTATGAATGTTGTATGTGCAGAGACAAAGGAAAGTATCGTAAAACTGATTGTGTTCATTATATTAAAGAAGTAAAGGAACATCCAGAACTTGCACTAACCTTTGATAACCTCAAGTCTCTTTGTAATCAATGTCACAACGAAGTACATGATCGTTTAAAAAGTACCAAAAACAGCCGTTTATGGGACTTTATTTATTACCACTGTACAGCTACATCTATTTTATTTTTTACTTTTAGAAGGTATTATACCTGTAAAACTAGAAGGTAGAACAATATACTTTTGTCGGGAGTGATTTCATATGAAAATACTAGAACATGAAACGTAACAACCGTATATTGTAATTAGAGGTCCTCCTCCCGTTTATTATATTCACCCTATTTCGAATATAATAAACAGGAGGATTTAACATGAAGAATGATAAATTATTTTTCACCTTATTAGAAAATGCAAACGCAAGCTTTACTGGATGGGATTTTTCCTTTATTACAGAAACTGGTCGTATGAAGAGTCAATTACTTTCTTGGTCCTACGGTAGCATGGCCTTTTCCCTTATTCAAAACACGAATTCTATGCTTGATATGGGAACAGGCGGTGGAGAATTCTTATCCATGTTAAGACCATTCCCTTCTTCTATTTATGCGACTGAAGGGTATTCTCCAAATATCCCATTAGCAAAAAAGAATTTAGAACCTTTAGGTGTAAAGGTTGTAGAAGTAACCAATGATGAGACTTTACCATTTGATGATGGACAATTCGATTTGATTTTAAATCAACACGAATCCTACTCTGTTTCCGAAGTAAAAAGGATCCTTTCTCCAAATGGCATCTTTCTTACGCAGCAAGTAGGTGGCTTAGATTGTGCGGAAATCAATGAAGCACTAGGGACACCACTCAATTCTGAATTTACAAATTGGAATTTAGAAACTGCTCTAAGTGAGCTCGAGCAACATGGTTTTAAAGTTTTAACATATAAAGAAGAGTTTCCCGTTCAAAGGTTTTATGATATCGGTGCTTTAGTCTATTATTTACAAGCAATTCCTTGGCAAGTTCCTGATTTTAAAACTGAAACATATGTAAATGAATTATACAAAATACATCAACTTATCCTACAAAAAGGGTATTTTGATGTGAAACAACACCGATTTTTTATTAAAACGATAAGAATATCATAATAAAAGAGTCCTAACAGGTATGCTCCATTACCTGTTAGGACTCTTTTTCGGATGAATTGTTATTCTAAAATCTTAGCTTTAGAAAAAGGATAATACACAAATTCTACTTTCCCTATAACACTAGATTAATCAATATACCCAAGACCATTCCGACTATCTTTACTATGAGAGCGGTTATCTCCCATTACAAAAAAAATTTTTGGAGGAATTCGCGTTTTTTTATACTCTAAAAATACTTCGGATTTATGAAATAACTCTCTATTTATATATTGCTCATCTTGTTCTTTATCATTTACATATAGTGTGCCATTTTCCATCTTTATTGTTTCGCCTGGTAGTCCAATTACTCTCTTCACATAATATTTAGAGTCGTCCGCGTTTTTTATCACAACTATCTCCCCATGTTGCAGAGGGGGGAAATGCGCAGCAACTTTATTTACAAACACATAATCTTCCTCTTGTAAGGTTGGCTGCATCGATTTCCCTTCTACTTTACACAATGTAAAAGACTGAATCATAACAATTATAACGAATACAAGCAAAATATGTTTGCCCCACTCTTTTCTAGTAATCTGCTCCATGACTTTCCTTCATCCCCTAAAATACCTCACTGTCCTGTTATTCTATGTAAATGTAAAAATCTTTTATTGCTGTTTATTCGGCTGTTCCATAGGTACTGGATTTCCACCGACTCTTTTCACTTTCAAATCAAAATATGCGTCTAAAATTTCTCTTCCAATTTTAGAATTAATCCCTGATTTATCATCGTTTACCCATGGTACAACAACAGAAAATGCAACTTCTGGATCAGAGTCATAAGGTGCGTAACCAGCTAAGGTTAAATTATAACACTTTTTTCTATCTCCATTTTCATCCTTACCTATATTACTATCACCACCATACACTGTTTCTGCTGTTCCTGTTTTTCCAGCAGGTTTATACGGTAGATTTTGAAAGTGTGCTACACCGGTTCCATCGCCTTCTTGAAACACTTTCTTAAATCCTTCTTTCACTTGATTAATATAGGATATGTCCATATCTACACGATTTAAGATGACCGGTTCCATTGATTGAACTACCTTGCCTATATCCTCAGCTTTATTCGGTTGCTCTCTAATTTCTTGTACAATTTGTGGTTTCATACGATAACCACCATTCGCAATCGTCGAAATATATTGCGCAAGCTGAAGCGGTGTATATGTATCATATTGACCGATTGAATAATCAAGTAAGAATCCTGGTGTATTATCTTTTCTTCCCCGTTGTCCCGCAGTCTCATTGGGTAAATCAATCCCCGTTGGAACGCCTAAACCAAATTGCCCAAAATGATAACGCATTTTATTAAAAACTTCTTGTTTAATATTTAACGGACTATTCGGTACGTAATCAATCCCCGCAATCTTTAAAGCTGTGTTAAACATATATACGTTAGAAGATACTTGTAAAGCTCTGACATCATCAATATCACCAAAATCTTTCCATGATTTCTTTGCTTTTGTTGTCCCTTTAAATGTCATCGGTGCATCGTAAAAATGAGTAAATGGCTTAATCGCACCCGTTTGATAACCTGTTAGTAGCGTAGCTCCCTTGACTGTTGAACCTAATTCATATGAACTTGTCATTGTACCAAGGGCATAATCCTCTACTTGAATATTTCCATCTTTATTTACTAGTTTTTTTCCTGAAATTGATAAAAGTTGTCCATTTTTAGGATTCATCATTACCACAAAGGCACGATCCAACATTGGTTCTACAGCTTTGAACGCCATTAAGTTTTTTTCAATGCTTTCCTCAACTTTCTTTTGCAATTCCATATCAATTGTTAGCATTAAATTATTGCCACTTCTCCCTTTCGTAATTTGTTCAGTACGAAGTATTTTCCCTTCTTTATCTGTAATATTTTTCGATTGTGCTTTCATACCGTGTAGGGCATCTTCGTATTGCTTTTCAATATAACTCTTTCCAATCCGATCATTGCGGTTATAATCACGAACTAAATAATAATCTAATTGCTCTTTCGGTAGTCCTTCATCAGCACTTGAAACGTTTCCAAGTACTGAACGAAGTATTTTATCATATGGATACTCACGTTCCCAATCTACGGTCGTATCCACACCTGGAAGATTTGCTAAATTTTCACTAATTACTGCATATTCTTCTGGTTTTACATCTTTTTTTATTATTTTAGGAGTCATATTATATCCTGCATTCATTTTACTTTTAATAGCTAATACTTCTATATCTTGTGGGGTAAGTTCATTTAACTCTTCCGCTGTAATTCGCTCACGTCTAATTTCTTCCACCTTTTTATCTAATTCTTTTCTCTCCATTTTTTTTGCTCTTAATTTATTTTCATCCTCCTTTGTAACCTTTTCTGCTGCACGTTTCTTATGTAATTGCATCCAAAAATCTTTCTTATCTACCTCTGTTAACTTATTTATAGCCTCCTGCGGCATTTCAATCATCTTCGCAAGTTGTCTTGCCGTATTTAAAATCTCTTCTGAATTAACACCTTTCACTTTTGTATATGTAATTGTCCGTAATGGTTTATTATCAACAATCGAGTGGCCTTCTCGATCAAAAATTTTCCCACGTGGAACGGGAGTACTAACCGTTAAATCTCCCTTTTTTTCCACCTCATTTTTATAAGTCTCACCATCAATAATTTGAACCTTACCTAATTGAACAATAACAGTTGAAAACATAAGAAATACAAAGAAAAACAACACATTTAATCGGAAAGGAATATGGGTTTTCTTTTTCCGTTTCTTTTTCTGTTCTTCCTTTTTCTGTTCTTTCTTTTTCATTATGCTCTCCTCTTTCTATGGTCTAAAGTATCTTTATCTCATAAATAACAAAAATTAAACCATACTTTCTCATCTGGATATAAAAATCTCCTCTATTAATAATATTAAAGCACATAGATAATATAATTTATAGTATTTTTAAAGAAAATTTAGAAAATTTAAGCTCCAAAAAAAACGAGATAAATACCTCTTATCTCGTTTTTCCTACATCATTTAAAATTGATCTACAAACTGTCCAATTTTTTGCTGAAAGATATAATCAAAATAATACTCTTGACCCGTTAACTCTTCATTCACTAAAATTGTTGTTGCCTCTACTTCTCTTTTTGCAATTTGCGGGAACGATGCAACTGGCTGCACTTTTAACGAAGTTCCCATAACAAGTAATACATCYGTTTCATATAAACGYTKTATTGCATTTTGATATTGTGGTAAYGTATCWCCRTATAAAACRACATCTGGATTTAAAATAAAATTACATGTTTCACATCGTGGTACCTCATGGCCTATCATATATTGCAAATCATATTTCGTTTTGCATTTTGGACAATGAGCCGTTTGGAGTGTACCATGCAAATCTATTACATGCTTACTCCCTCCTAATTGGTGCAGACCATCAATGTTTTGTGTTAACACCACAATATCTTTTCCTTGCTCTTCTATACTTGCTAAAAATTGATGCCCACGGTTTGGTTTGTATTGATGGAAAGTATTAATTTGAAATATTTCTTTGTAATGCTTCCAAAATTCTTTTGGATTACGGTTATAATACCCTCTAGATAAGTACATTTCAACTTTAGCATCTGCATATAAACCATTGGCTGAGCGAAAATCAGGAATGCCACTTTCTGTACTTGCACCAGCACCTGTTAATACCGTAATCTTATTTGCTTTTTCTATAACAGAACGAACTTCTTCATATTGCTGCATTGCTCTCACCTCTATGTATAATCCTTCCTTTATTATAACATTTGTCCATAGCAGGCGTTATACTTTTGCTTAGTGTGTGGTCCCGCCACATTCTATAATATCCGTTTCTACCTCTAATGCGACCCGTACCAATAATTCAATTCCAGTTGTAATAGTTGAAAGCGACATACTCGGTTGTCCAGGATGTTTACTTGCTTGCTCTGGCAAAAATGGAATATGTATAAAACCACCACGAACCCCGTTTTCACTTTTTGCTAAAATGTCCATAAGTCCATAAAAGAGATGATTACAAACAAATGTACCTGCAGTTTGAGAAACAGAAGCTGGTATTCCTTCTTCCCGAAGTTTTTTTACAGTAGCTTTTATAGGAAGTGTAGACCAATACGCAACGGGCCCCCCTTCTACAATAGATACATCAACCGGTTGGTTTCCTTCATTGTCAGTGATTCTTGCATCATCTACATTTATTGCAACTCGTTCCACTGTAATATCTGGACGTCCTCCTGCTTGCCCGATACATATAACAAGCTCCGGTTCTATTTCTTCCATATAAGACTTTAACACTTGTAATGATTTATGAAACACAGTTGGAACTTGTTTACTAACAATCTTGTAATCTCCAAAGCTTTGTCCATCAAGCTGCTTTGCAACTTCCCAGGCAGGATTAATCTCCTCTCCACCAAAAGGTTCGAACCCTGTTAACAATACTGTCTTCATCATTCCCACTCCTTACTAAAATCGATATACGAGCCCATACATGATGAACATATTAATAACAAAAATGGTAATAGCAATTGGTGCTTGGGCTTTAATTACCGCATTTTTATCTTTTAATTCTAATAGCATTGCTGGTACAATATTAAAATTTGCAGCCATTGGTGTTATCAATGTACCGCAGTACCCTGCAAACATTCCAAGCGCGGCCATGATCGCTGGATTACCACCATGCATTTGAACGATAAGCGGTAAACCAATTCCTCCTGTAATAACAGCAAATGCGGCAAAGGCATTCCCCATTACAACTGTAAACAACATCATACCTAAACAATATGCCATAACAGCAACGAATGGATACTCTGTCGGCAATACTTGTCCTACTAAATCTGAGACAACTTGACCCACACCAGACTTTGCAAAAATACCGCCAAGCGCAGCTAACATTTGTGGTAAAATAACTGCCCAGCCGACAGCTTGTAATAATCTGCTTCCCTCTTGTACAGGGGCTGTTATTTTTGCTTTTGTGATTCCCATTGCTGCTACAAAAGCAAGCAATGCCCCAAGAGCTAATGCAATTAATGTGACTTTCTCAGGATCAACAAGAAATACATTTCCAAACTTTAGCTTTCCTAAAGTTAAAGTACCAATAATCGTAAAAATAGGAATTAAAATAGCGGGCATAAAAATTTTATTTCTCAGTTTTTCTGCATGTTTCACTCGTTCTTCAGTAGGTGCTTCTTTTTCATCGGACTTCGTTACTTTATTCAATGATGCTAAAATGACCATCGCTAATACAATACAACCGATATAAAATGATGGAATCATATTTCCAAATAAAAATGTAATAGAAAATAATGCCCAAAATAAACTAGAACCAAAGCGATTTGGATGTTGACGATCAAAAGCGACACGAATCGCGACAAAGGCAACAATAATACCTAATAAATAATAGATTGTATCAAGTGTAATAATATTCATCCTATATCGCCTCCTTTTGTTGGCTTTCTTCTTTTTTCATCGTTTTTTCAATATACTTATCGAATTGTTTAAAACGAATCCAACTTACAATAAAAGCTGAGATTGCCGTAGGAATTCCCCAAAGCGCCATATCCCACACACCAACATGCATWCCTACWGAATCGAAGAATCCTTTCATTAATAAAATCGCTCCTGTTGCGATTAAAATATCTTCWCCRAAAAACCACGCYGTATTTTCAGCWGCCGCTGCATTCGCTTTAATCTTTTCTTTTAATTTTTCTGGTAGTTTTCCATAACGTCCATGAGCTGCACCTTCTGCCATCGGTGCAACAAGAGGCCTTACTGTTTGAGCATGTCCCCCAATATTTAGTCCTACCGCTGCCGAAGCCTCACGAATTGTAAAATATGACATTAATACTCTACCAGTCGTTGCTCCCTTAGATTTTGATATCAATGCTTCTGCACGTTCCTTCAGCCCATATCGTTCTAAAATTCCAATTACAGGCAAAGTTAATAATATTGGCATAGACATATATCGGTTTTCTATAAAAAACTTTCCAAACATACTTATGACATCATAAAAACTCATCCCCGCAACCATACCAGTAACAATTCCTGCAACCATTACAACCAATAACGTATTAAGGCGAAATAAAAATCCAACAGCTACAAGCAATATTCCAATTAGTTTCAACATCTATGTATCTCCTCCTTATTCTACTTTGGTGCACAAATAGAAACATTATTTAATCTAAATGTTCTGTATATTCTTTCTGCAAATTGAACTGCATGCTCACCATCACCGTGTATGCAAATTGTTTGTGCATCGATATTGATAATCTTTCCACCAACTGCTTTTACATTTCTTTCCTTAACCATCTGCAACACTTGTTCAATTGCTATATCTTCATTTTTTATGAGTGCATTTTCTTCTGTTCGGCTTGTTAATGTTCCATCTAATTGATACGTACGATCGGCAAATGCTTCCTGCACGAGTTTCAGTTCATATTTTTCAGCTGCTTGTATAAATTTACTATTCGCTAATCCATACAGAAATAAATCTGGATTTATATGATAAATTGCTTTTGCAATTGCATCCGCAATCTCTTGATCAGTGGCTGCCATATTATAAAGTGCACCGTGCGGTTTTACATGATGCATCCTTCCTCCTGCCGCTCTTATAAATCCATCTAATGCCCCTATTTGATATAAAACATAATCATAGACCTCTTCTGGCGAAATATACATCATTCTTCTACCAAATCCAATTAAGTCCGGAAACCCTGGATGTGCTCCTATTTCCACATTGTGGTACAATGCTTTTTCAACAGTTTGACGCATGACAGTTGGATCACCAGCATGAAAACCGCATGCAATATTTACTGATGAAACAAACGGAAGAATTTTATCATCGTTTCCTATCTTATATGCACCAAATCCTTCTCCTAAATCACAATTTAAGTCAACGGTAACCATACGCTATCTCTCCTCCTGCTTTACGCTTGTAAAGCGATGAACTTCTTTAATAGATTCATATTTTGTTCTTGCTCGATGTAAAGCTCCGTCGCTTCTGTTATAGAAGTCTTTGCAAACGTGACATAATCACCTGGTTTCAATTGCGCAAGAATAGGTAAATCAACTGATATGACATTACCAATTAGCGGATATCCACCTGTCGTTTGTCTATCTGCCATTAAGATGATTGGATGACCACCAGATGGCACTTGGATTGTTCCAAATGTAACTGCACTTGATAGAATCTCAGATTGTTCTATTCTTTTTAATTTTTCACCTTCAAATCGATAGCCCATACGGTCAGCATAATTGGAAACTTTATATTCCTTTGTAAAAAACGACTCTAAACTCTCGCTCTTAAATTGATCCCATTCAAAACCTGGAATAACACGAATGATTGGGCTGCGACTATATTTGGGTAGAACATGATTACATATACCCCAACATGTTTCTATTCTGCCTTCATCCATCAATTTCTTTATCATACAAGTAGCAAATTTTGATGGYGTACCAATTTGAAAAAGGTCGCCCTTTTTAAGCGCTCGTCCTTCTAGCCCACCTATAGCTGCTTTTACATATGTACTTTTGCTTCCCATACTACTTGCAACATCAATTCCACCTGCAAATGTCACATATGTCCTACACCCAAACTGCGTCTTCCCGAAGCAAAGCATGCTACCTTCTTTCGCTGAAACTGGTCGCCACAATGGAATGGGTTCTCCATTTAACAGAGGCTCCATATTCGCACCACCAATTGCTAGCAATGTCGTTTTCTTTATAAGAAGCTTTGGTCCCATCATTGTAATTTCTAATCCAGCTTCATTCTCTTCATTTCCAACTAACATATTTATCACTCTTAATGCTGCCTGATCCATAGCACCGCCAACAGGCACACCATATTGTTGATAGTGATACCTTCCTAAATCTTGAACAGTTGTAAACATCCCAGCATGTAAAACCTCAACATTCATTTCCTAGCTCCCTCCATAACCAGGTACTCTTCCTCTGTTATTGGGATAAAACGTAAATACATTCCGCTCTGCACATATGTAGGCTTTTCTTCATTTGGCTGAAACAACGCAATCGGTGTTCGGCCAATAATATTCCAGCCGCCTGGTGTTTCTAATGGATATATTCCAGTTTGACTTCCACCAATTCCAACTGAACCAGGTGTTATTTGTAAACGTGGTGTTTGCTTTCTAGGTGTTTCTAGCTCTTTGGGCATACCACCCAAATATGGAAAGCCTGGTGTAAATCCTAACATATAAACAAAATAAGTCACTTCACTATGAAGACGAATCACCTCACTTGCACATAACCCATGATACGCCGCAACTTCTTCTAAATCAGGTCCATATTTCCCGCCATAACAAACTGGAATTGAAATACAATCATATTGTTTTTGTGTTTTATTTTGATTATGACTAAACAATCGCTTCATGTATTCACATACAAACTCATACGGTACTACCTTTCTTTCATTTTTCCTCCATAACTTATATACATCATAGTAAACCGTTAAAGAAGTAAAAGAAGGTACACACTCAACCATTCCAAGAAATGGATTCCCCTTTAATAGTCGGTGTAAATTTTGCACTTTTTCATATATATCCAAATCAATTTTTTCTCCAAACGTAACAACAACTGCTTGATCCCCTAGTGCTGAAAATTTCATCATATACCTTCCTTTTCACCTATCCAGCCAAGTTCTTTCGAAATTTGATACGCTGTTTCTTTTACTTTTGTAATAAAGTTTGGAATTGTCGATTCATTATACTCTATTTCTAATCCCGAAATACTAATACCAGCTATTACACTACCATCACTTGCAAAAATAGGGGCTGCAATTGCAGCTGTATGATTCTCAAGTTCCGAATAACTTATCGTATATCCTTCTCTTTTAGCCTTACATAATAGGCTTTGCAACTCTTCTTTATCCACTATCGTTCCATCTGCAAATCGTTGTAATTGCACTTTCTCTATATACTGCATTTGATCGTCTTCCGAAAAATACGAAAGTAAAATACGCGGACATGCTCCGGCATATAAAGGAGCTCGCCGTCCTATCTCTGTGTATACTCTTACTGGTTGATCTCCATCCATTTTTTCAATATAAATTGCCTCATTCGCATCTTGAATAATTAAATTGACAGCTTGACCAAGAGAGTCTCTAAGCTTTTTCATATATGGCTTTGCAATATTTCGTACTGACAATCGCTTCGAAACGAGTTGACCGAACCTTAAAAATACTAATCCAAGCCTATATGTTCCCCTTGTTGTCTTTTGTAAAAATCCCATTTCTTCAAGCGAACCAATTAAACGGTATACAGATGTTTTAGGCATTCCAGTCTGATGAACCATTTCCGTTAACGTTAGCTCTTCATGTCCATAAAATAGTTCTAAAATATCCATCGTCTTTACTGCCGTTTTATTTACACTCATCCTAGCTCCCCTAAGTTCCGTAATTCGGAACAATAATTCCGTTTTTTGAAACAAATATATAATTTAAAATTATAAAATATTCTTTCTATTTAAACAATATTTTTCTCAAATAAAAAAAGCATTGAAAGTAAAATTCAATGCTTTTTTAACGCGTATACGTAAACTCTCTCTTTAATGCAACGCTCTTACTTGTTGCAGTGGCCAAAATACCGCTTCACCTTTTCCAACAATTTGATCTTCTGAAATAAACCCAAACATGCGACTATCTTTTGAAACTTGACGATTATCTCCTAACACAAACACTTGACCTTCTGGAACTTTTGTTTTCCCAGTTTTTTGTTCTAATGTAAAATCAGGAGTTAATTTCCCTTTCGATACCTCGGCCTTATAATCTGCTAAATATGGTTCATCAACCGCTTTTCCATTCACGTACAATACGTCGTTTTTATATTCAATCGTATCTCCTGGTAAGCCAATTACTCGCTTCACTAAATCATATCCTTCTTTTCCATGAAAAACGATAATATCAAAACGATTTAATCCTTGTACATTAAAACCAATTTTATTTACAAGTACACGCTCGTTATTTTCTAAAGTAGGCATCATAGACTCACCTTGTACGAGTGAAGGAGTAAATAAAATACCACGTACAATTAAAGCGATTCCTAGTGTAATCCCTATTGTTTTAACCCATGAAACGATTTCTTTTTTCTTGCTTTTCTCCATCTTTTTCCCTCTTCTCTAGTATTATAATGATTTTGTTAATACCACTAAATCTTGTACAGATTTTTGATCTACTTCAGCAAAACAAGATTTACCTTCTCGGACTGCAGTACCAACATGTGCTTCTGAAATTCCTGTTTCGTTCAATAGTCGCTTTATATTTTCTTTTGTCACACCACTTCCAACAATGAGCTGAATATCCCCTTTACTTACTCTTTGCATTTCATGAAGCACAGGTATATTTTCTTCTATCGTCCCTTGACCACCAGAAGTTAAAATATGAGTTATCTTTTCAAAATTACGTAATGTTTTAACTGCACCAATAAGATCATCCACTTCATCTATCGCACGATGAAATGTGATGTTAATCCCATCTACAACAGATAATAAATTAGCTAATTTTTTTTCATCAATTTGATTCTGCTCATTTAATACACCTAAAACAACACCTGCTGCACCAAGTTCTTGTGCAATTAAAATATCTTCTTTCATCATTTCGATTTCTTCTGTTGTATATATAAATGACTTAGCATGGGGACGAATCATAACATGGATAGGTATGTTTGCTGCTTTCACCGCTGTTTTTATAAAAGCATAACTTGGCGTTAATCCACCTTCTGTATATGCTGAAATTAGCTCAATTCGATTTCCACCAGCTTTTTCAATTTGCTTCACATCTTCTAAACAAGTTGCAATGACTTCTAGCATGAAACTACCCCTTTTCGTACTTTTTCCACATTATTATACCGCAGCATAAATAAGAAACCTAGGTTTCTCATATAAAACATAAAAAAAGGAATTGAAAAGAAAGATTTCGAAACTCCTTAACAGATTTATTACTTTCTCAAAATTGTTACGTTTATCACATGAAGTCTGCGAATTCTATAAAACAGCTGATCTTCTTAAAAAATATCGGATAACTTTCACGCCTCATTTAAACTATCAACCCTTCCATAGATTTCTCTAAATATTATCGTACGAATAAATCTTATGTTGAGAAAAACAAAAATCCCTTTCATTTATTTCCATAATCTTTATATTTCTGTTATTCTTTTAATATAATTCAAAATTTTACCACAAATTATACAAGGGGGCTCATTATACGATGAATATGAAAGTTACAACATTGACAGCAGCAACTGTCGCAATCACTTCTCTTCTCCCATCAATTACTGAAGCGGATATGAAAACAGCTGCTGTACAACCAAAAAACAATGTAAAAATCGGATATGTAAAACTTGATAAAGTCCAACTATATCAAGAAAATACAACAAATGGTGATTCCCTTGGCAGTATTTCATACAATACACCTGTTACCATTCTCGAAACTACACGTGACTGGTATAAAGTAAACGCTCAAAACAAAATTGGTTACATACAAAAATCTAATTTATCTTTGGCGAAATTAAATCAACAGCGTAACCAACATATCGTAAATGCAAGCGCCTTAAACCTTCGTTCAGAACCAAGTATACAATCATCAATCCTTGACGTATTACCAAATGGGACATTTATCTCCGTTCAAGAAACACTTAATGACTGGTATCTCATCTCTTACAACGGAAAAATAGGATATGTAAAAAAAGAATTTATATCACATAACTCACAACCATTCGTTAAAGGAATCACTATACAAAATAATTCTTATTATGTTGCAATCCCTAAACTAAGGGTAAGAAATGGTGCAGGAACAAATACTGCTGTTATTGGTTCCTTGCAAAATGGGACACAAATACAAGTAGTAGGCACAGTAGGTACATGGTATAAAATTCATTTTGGCTCTGGATATGGATATGTTGCAAAGCAATATGTATTACAAAATAAGCAGCAAGAAAAGTCTACATCCCCTTCTATACCTGCTGTTTTTAAATTTCCAACACAAGGACAAGTTAGCTCAAACTTCGAAGTCAGATGGGGGCAAATGCATTATGGTGTCGATTTTACGTCAACTGGAGATAAGCCTATTCGTGCTGCAGCTGCTGGAAAAGTTATCAAATCCTACTATTCTAGTAGCTACGGAAACGTCGTATTCGTCACTCATTACATAAAAGGAAAATTATATACAACTGTTTATGCACATATGAAAAACCGATCTGTACAAGCTGGAGATCGTGTTCAAACTGGACAGGTGTTGGGGCAGATGGGGAATACTGGACATTCAACTGGGCAACATCTTCATTTCGAATTACATAATGGGGAATGGAATTTCGAAAAAACAAATGCCGTTGATCCACTTCCTTACTTAGTACGGTAACATCTTATGCTACGTAATATTCCATTACTCATTGAATACCTAGCTTTTTTCGGCCTAATCTGTTGTTTTATTATTTATGATACAAATATAATTTTTTTAAGTATGCTCATCCTATTTGTATGCTGTGAAATATTGCGAGAGATATATAAAATACGATTAAGAAAACACATTTCTCATCTATTTACATCACTCATTATTATCGTTTGTCTAATCACTAATTTAAAGGTTGATGGTCTATTTATATCGAGTATGTTCCCTATATTTTTTATAAGCGTTCTCCTTATCGTATCCCAATATATCTATGTACCTGAACATCACAAAAAAGAAGATAAAGAGGAAAAGATTATATAGTCTTTTCTGACATATACGTCCATACAAAAATAATTCTAAAATGAAATGCTATATATACAAAAAGCCACTTTTGAAATAATGATTCAAAAGTGGTTTTCTCTGCACAAATCATTTCGTTTTTATCCCGCATTAACGGATAGTAACACTCCCGCCTCAAAATTCAGTGAAAGCAAAGAAGTTAGGTGGGAGATGAATTGTCCGTAAAAGCCCGATTGGTGAGAGCTAATAATCAGTGGGGATAGCCCCCCACTGATTAAAGTTTTACTTTATAACTCCATACGGTTTAAGATATCTTTTAATGCTTTTAAGTCTTCAATCGTCAATGTGACACCTTTTCCCATTTTGTCATGCTCTGGTGCCCAATCACGCAGATCATATTTTGGCTCTTTTCCGTTCCAACTGATTAAATTAAGCTCTTTATTCCAACCTTTAGGTGACTGCGATAAAGTTCCAAAAGTTTCCTTAATATCAAATTTAATTTCCGCCACTGTTATTCCCCCTTTAAAATATATATTCCCTATCTAGATCTCCTACATTCTCTCATATCTATATCGATAGGGCTAATTTTCCACACATCTACCTCTGATTCATTATGAACTACACTGATTGTTTGAACTTAGCAGAACACCCTCAGCAATTCATCTTTCACTATAAAAAAGCTCCGGTGTATACCGAAGCCTTTTTTCATACTTACCGTTTATCAATTTTTGCAGCAATCCTATTCCCAATGAATTGAACAGATTGAACGAGGATAACAAGCATAAGTACCGTAACAATCATAACGTCTGTTTGGAAACGATAATATCCAAAACGAATTGCTAAATCGCCGACACCGTCTCCTCCAACAACACCTGCCATGGCTGAGTAGGAAATAAAACTTACTGTTAAAACTGTTAAGCTTAATACAAGGCCTGAACGTGCTTCAACGAGCAATACTTTCCACACAATTTGCAGTGGCGTCGCTCCCATTGCCTCAGCAGCTTCAATTACACCTTTTGGAACCTCACGTAATGCTTGCTCTACGAGTCTCGCAAAATAGGGAATGGCTGCTACTGATAAAGGAATCGTTGCAGCGATTGGACCAATTGTAGTTCCTAATAAGGTTCTTGTAAGTGGTACAAGAGCCACTAGTAAAATGATAAATGGAAATGAGCGAATAATATTTACAATGCCGTTTAAAATACGATGGACAATATTTTGTTCCAAAATTTGTCCTTTACTTGTAAAATATAAAATTACACCTAAAGGAGCACCTAAAATAATTGCTGCTCCAACTGAAAGTCCAACCATTAATAATGTTTGTAAAAGTGATGTCCAAATCTCTGGAAGCAGTGGGATAACATTATTGAACATGTGCAATGCCCCTCTCTTGTTCTATACCTAATAGAAGTTTTGCAATTTCTGTTGTTGGTTTTAGATGTTGGTCACGTAAGTGGAAGGATTCAATAACTTCTCCTTCTTCCATCACCGCTACTTTATTACAAATTTGTTTAATTACATTCATTTCATGCGTTACAATTACGATTGTAACTCCTAACTCTTTATTTATCTTTTGTAAAAATTGCAAAATAGATCGTGTCGTTTTCGGATCGAGTGCCGATGTCGGTTCATCACAAAGCAATACCTTGGGATCATTTGCTAATGCACGAGCAATCGCAACACGCTGTTTTTGTCCACCACTTAGTTGAGAAGGAAAATGATGCGCTTTATCACTTAAGCCAACAATCTCCAAGCACTCTCTTACACGTTTTTCTCTCTCTTCTTTTGAAACTGATTTCAATTCTAATGGTAAAGCAATATTATCCGATACGTTTTTATTATGAAGAAGATGAAAATGCTGAAAAATCATACCAATTGATTGTCTTGCTGTTCGTAAATCTTTCTTGGATAACTTTGTTAAATCTTTTCCATTTACAATAACTGCACCTGAATCTGGTTTTTCCAATAAATTCATTGTACGTAATAATGTAGACTTTCCAGCACCACTTAATCCAGCAATTCCATATATATCATGTTCCTCAATTTGCAGAGAGACTGATTTTACACCGTGAAATAAACCTTCTTTCGTCTGAAACGTTTTATTGATATCGCGTAGCGTTATCATTTTCACTCACTCCTTTTCAATTGATTTAAAAGCATCATCTGCTAGTAATGAGAGTGTTACATCATCCATCGGTGGATTGTGTAAACCAGCGCGAACATTTACATAATAGCGGTGCAGTGGATTCTTTTCAGATAAGCTTTTTGCCCCTACAATTCTCATTGTCTTATCAACAATTGATATCGCCGCATTCGTCGCAATATATTTCGCTGCTGCTAATTCCGCTTGTAAAGATTGTTTATTTTCCACCTCATCATATTTTTTCGCAACTTGGTATAAAAAAGTACGAGCTTGCAAGAGTTCCAGCTCTAATTCGCCTACTAATCTTCTAACGTTTGGAAGCAAACTAATTGGGTGATTTAAACTATTCGGTTGATATGCTTTCGCAAAATCAATCGCATAATTTCTTGCAGCCTGCGCAATCCCTAAATAACATGCTGGTATATGAAGTAACCATCCAATTCCTTTCGGTTTCGCCTGTGAACCTTTTACATCTGTAAAAAATTCATGTGGGATTTCAACATTCTGTAATACAAGATCATGGCTAGCCGTTCCACGCATCGCAACACTATCCCATGTCTCTTCAATCAACACACCCTTTTCATGTCTTGGAATCACAAATTCTCCTATCTCATCTCGCCCTTCAATGCTTGCAGATATGATGAAATAATCAAGTACGGGCGCCATCGTTGTGAACGTTTTTCTTCCGTTTATAATCCACTTGTCGCCTTTTTGTACAGCTAATGTTTCTGGTTTCCCTCCCCGAGTAGGACTCCCTGTCTTCGGTTCAGTTGCCGCCCTGTTAAAAAGGGCGCCTTTTTTTACTTCTTCACAAAACCAAGAAAACATCTCAGGTTTCCACGAGCGATTTTCCGCAAGTTCCTTCACAATTCCAAGATGCCATCCAATAGACAAAGCTGTTGCTCCATCTCCCTCTGCAATCTTCTCTTGAAATAAAACAAAATCATATAATGAAATCGCCTTCCCACCAAAATCCTTCGGAAGAGTTAATTTTGTATAACCAATACTTTGTAAGTCTTTAATATTTTCAAAAGGAAAAGAGCCTAGTTCACTCAGTTGATGTTCCCTTCCTGCAAATTGCGGAATGAATTCTGTTATCTTCTCCAATACGAGAACTTGTTCTTCTGTTTCTATAAATGATAATGTCATGTCAAGATCTCCTTTACTTTAAGTAGTCAGGAAGCACAAACCCTTCAAATTGTTCTTCAGACTGAATCATCTTTTTGAACTCTGGTGAATGGTACGCTTCAATTAAATCTTTCGCAAATTGTTTTTCTTTATCTTCATCACGAACCGTAACAATAATTCTATGTTGTGATGGTGTTTTTTCTAATTCCAGTGCCTCTTTTAACTTATGTCCAGATGAAATGACAAGGTTTCCGTTAATAATGCCGTAATCTAAATCTTTCATTGCCCTTGGGATTTGTGGTGATTCAAGTGGTACTAATTTGAAATCTTTCTTTTTAAACGTTATATCTTTTTCAGAGATTGTTAAAATATTTACATTTTCTTTTAATTTCACCCAGCCAATCCCTTCTAACATACGTAATGCCCGTTCTAAATTAACTGGATCATTTGGTACCCCAATCTTCATTCCATCTTTCAAATCATCTAATGATTTATGTTTTTCAGAGTATACACCTTGAGGTGCTGATGGAACTTGAATAATACTTGAAATTTTCGCATTATTTTCTTTTGCGTAAGATTTCATAAAAGCAGTACTTTGAAATATATTTGCATCAATATCCTTATTCGTTAATGCTGGATTTGTTTCGTTTGGTGAATTAAACTCAACAATTTTAATTTTGTACCCTTTTTTCTCTAAGTACGGTTGTACCCCTTTTTTCACTTGATCACTGTACGGACCAGGTGTAAAACCTAAACGAATTTCTTTTTGATCGCCCCCTGATGTCTGCGTGCAACCCGTAATGATAAATAAACTACATACAATACTTACAAGTGTAAAAAATAAACGTTTCATCCCTTCTCCTCCTACTAAAAAACAACCTTACATATTAAGAAGGTTGTCATCTTTTTTCCTTCTTATCTACTCGGAATTAGCACCTTTTTTATTACAGATAGGTTGCTGAAGCTTCATTGGGCCGTTCCCTCCACTTCTCTCGATAAGATTATATTTGATTATGCACTCTATTGTGTCACTATTCCGATGAAAATACAAGGTTTTTATTGAAAGTTTTTTCTATAATTTGTAAATTTATAGAAAATCCAAAGCATATTTGCATAAAGAAAAGGATAGACTCGTAGAACTACTCTACCTTTGTCTATCCTTTTCTTTATTTTTTAATCGCCTTTCAACATACGCAAAGGTAACGATGCAACATATCCAATATAAGAACATAATTCTTTAAAGAAAAATGGAATTTCCGTATCTAATGTTTTATATGCTGATGTTGGCGTTGGTGATGCATATGCATCTATCCCAATATGTTTCGCTATTCTCATCGCTCGCTTCATATGAAGAGGATCACTTACAATCGTATACGTATGTAAGCCATTATCAATTCCAACCTGTTTCGCATTCTTTAAATTATCTTCTGTAAAACGCGACTGTGTTTCAATTAATATATCTTCATCCTTTACGTTATGCTTTAATGCATACGCTTTCGCAGTACGTGCTTCTTCCTGCTCTGCTTCAAATTTAGTACCACCTGTAAAAATAATTTTTTTAATACTTCCATTCTTATACAAAGAAATCGCATGATTGATTCTTTCACGAAATACAGGAGATGGTTTTCCGTTCCAAGAAGCTGCTCCTAGTACAATAGCAGCATCTGTATCCACCTCATCCGTTTTAAAGCGATAACTCCAAATATCGTAAGCTGCATAACTTACAAATAGAATGATAGAACTAACCATAAGCAAGAACACTTGCAAGACTCTTCTTTTTTTACTTTTCTTATTTTGTTTCATTTGTACTGGCCTCCGTGCATTATCCATACTTCTAAAAAATAATCTATTTTAAATCATTATATTTGAGTTCATTTGAAAGAAGGCACTTTTCTCAACAATTGATTCGTGCTATAAAGGGTTTTCATTCAAATAGAGGATTTTTAATTTACTATTTTTTGTGGTTCATATTTTATGAATTTAATTTATGTACAAAATTTCTCATACAACTCCATTGTAACGAATTTTTTCACAGAAGGGAATGATGAAACAAAAGTATATAAAAGAAGTAATCATTTTGTAAGAAAAAGAGGTATATTTTTCCCTCTTAGGGACGTATACCTCTTCCACTTCACTTTACAATCCAATATTTCATATGTTGTTCTTCAAGCACACATGTAAAACCGGCTTTTTCTAACACTCTACTTGAAGCGGCATTACTCGTTAAACAATCCGCTTGAATTGTTTGTACTTCTTCAGTCTGCTGCAACCATTTTACAAACGCACGCGCCATTTCAGTCGCATAACCATTTCCTTGATAATTTGATACGATACTATATCCAATCTCCACTGTACCAGTTGAATCCGGTGCACCTTTACAGCCCATTTCACCAATAATGATATTGTCTTCCTTATGAATAATGAGTCCACTCCACTTACTTTGCTTTGGATTTTTCCGTAAACCTTCCGCAACCCATGGTAAAATATCTTTATAATCAGGCATTGGCCATTCTAAAGATATTTTATATGGTATGATTTCTTGCAGCTCTTCTCTGCCTTTTATCGTTGCCTCAACAAGTTCTAATGTAAAAGGAATCATCTTTAGTCTTTTTGTTTCAATATTTGTCATGTTTGCCTCCTATTTATACAGGTCCATTTTGTACCGCATATTGCAATAACATGTACTTACATTCCGTATTCATACTTGTTCGTTGTACACTCGGATGATACCAAGTTTGGCCGAGTTCAACCGTTTTGTTATTATTTGAAATACTGTACAAACGTGTACTGCCTACAACTTCATTCGTTTTTTGATCTATAACAACAAATGGTAAATCCGTTCCCTTTTCATATCGTTTTACTGCCGTTTCAACATATCGCTCCATATCTTGATAGCTATCCATTTTAGCTATTAAATACGTCCATATTTCTTTATTCCCTTCCACAATTGAAAATAATTTTTCGGCATCATTTGTATCTATTAATCGTAACATTGCTCGTTCATTTGTTATTTGCATGAACAATTCCCCTTTTCTATGTATCTAGCTGTATTATAAATAAAATTTCAAACGAACACCTCCACAATATGAATCACATTATTGATTTCTCTGTGCTTCTTTAAACTCTTCCTTAATTTGATCAAGCGTTCCTTCTTCTGTAATTAATCGATATGCTGCATACGCTAATGCTTTTGCGGATGTAACTAATGCTTTATCGCCAAGTTCCGAACGAGCTGCTTCTCTAAATTCATTCGTATGTGCAACTAAATTATCCGGCCCAATTTTAATATAAGGATGAACCGTTGGTACGACTTGACTCACATTTCCTGCATCTGTTGAACCGATTCCAAGTCTCTCTTTACGATTTACATTTTCACCAAGGTTTTCTAATTCCTCCGCAACCACTTCATTAAATGTTTTTGTCACTAATAGTTCATCGATTTCATTTTGAAACTGATTAATTTTTACTGTTGTTCCTGTTGCTAGCGCTGCACCTTGCGCAATATTTCGTACTTTTTCAGTTACTTCAGCACATCTTTTACGTGTTGCTGCGCGAATAAAGAAACGTGCCGATGCGTAATCTGGAATAATATTTGGTGCCTTCCCTCCTTCTGTAATGACACCATGAATTTTCACATCTGATGGAAGTTGTTGGCGAAGTGCATTAATGCCATTATAAAGCTGAATAATTGCATCTAACGCATTAATTCCTTCTTCTGGGGAAGCAGCCGCATGTGCAGACTTTCCATAAAAATGAAAATCAAGTGGATCAACTGCTAGTGAAGGACTTGTCGTTGCTGTTTTTCCGCTAGGGTGAATCATAAGTGCTGCATCAATATTGTTAAACAAACCTGCTTTCACATAACTTGCTTTTGCGCTTCCATTCGGCCCACCTTCTTCTGCTGGTGTCCCAAATACAACGATTTCACCACCAATTTCTTCAATTGTTTCCGATAATGCAATCGCTGCCGCAACGCTTATTGTGCCAATTAAATTATGACCACACGCATGGCCTAATCCAGGCAAAGCATCATACTCCGCTAAAAAGGCAATTATGGGTCCTTGTTTCCCTGAACTTTTCCGTGCGATAAATCCTGTTTCATGCCCTGCTATATTGTGCTGAA
This sequence comes from Bacillus sp. 05T22, assembly GCF_056396765.1. Taxonomy (NCBI): domain Bacteria; kingdom Bacillati; phylum Bacillota; class Bacilli; order Caryophanales; family Bacillaceae; genus Bacillus; species Bacillus sp. 05T22. The sequence goes on along the minus strand of NZ_JBFTMC010000061.1, from coordinate 9,359 downwards.
GCTGAAATCCTGCACTCCCTAAAAGTAAACTTAATGTTCTAGATGCAAAGAATTCTTGATTTCCAATTTCAGGATTCGCATGTATATCATGACTTGTTTGTAAGTATTTTTCTTTATTTCTTTCTATACTTTCAGTAATGCTATTTCGGTGTGACGTTACTTGTGTTGTTCCCATTTCCCTATTCCTCCTTTAAATTTGCACATAAAAAAGCCTCTTTCCAAAAGATAGAAAGAGGCTTAAAAAATACAGATTCAAAAATGGCCTTCTTTCTTATCTTTCAAGTCTTTCACTTGCTGGAATTGGCACAGTATTCATATCGAATCCGCTGCCGAGGTTTCATAGGGCCAGTCCCTCCACCTCTCGTGATAAGAAAATCATTTTTATTTTCATAAAATTGCATTAAATTATTTTCATTCTAGTTTTATTCCGACTAAATGTCAAGGAATTACGATCCGATTTTAACGAATATCTAAAAAACCTTTTAAAACGCCAATCGTTTCAGGTGCATGCATTCTCGCACTTATAAAAGGGAATTCCGGACTTCCTTCAAACATCATTTGCGATGTTAACGGAGCACCTACCCAAAAGATTTCATCATCAATACATACAAATGGGAGTGATTTATTTTGCCTTTGTACTCTCACATTTTTTAATGGAATTGGTCCATCGCTATAGATTGTTACTTGCGCTGTTGTACGCATTAACGCCTGCCATACCCTTTTATCTACTTGTCTTGTACTTGGAAGCGAAATAATAATTTTTTGTTTTGCTGACAGAATGTCTTTTAATAATGCTTTCGTCTCTTCCAAATTCATTTGCATAAACCATCTCAAGCGTTTTGTAATTTTTCGTTCTAACAATGGACGCGATGTTGTACGATCATATACATTTCCGTGTCTTTCTATGTGAGCAGTTAAGTGAGATAGCGCTTGTTTTCTAGAAAGGTTTTTCCGCATATACTGACAATCCGATAACTGGATGAACTTCCCTCTTGCCCTTGATACTGCAACGTTTACAAGACGATGATTCTTATGATCAAAGAATAACACGCCAGGGCGCTCTTGCGGATAACTATCTACCGTATCAAATATCATCATGTCTCGTTCAGATCCTTGAAATTTATGAACTGTCGCTGCTAGAACAGGTGTATTTCGATACTTTGTTTTTTGCAATACTTCTCTTATAAATGTTGATAAGAACCGAGACTGTGCCCGATATGGCGTTACAACTCCAATCGATTGCACCCCATCTAATAATCCAATTAAGATCATTTGCATTGCAACTAAACCGGACATAATATTAAAACGAGAACCAGAAGCGGCATCTTTTAAAGAATAAGCTCCCATTAAACTTGTATCAAACAGAGCTGTCGCTTCATTTGCAAACGGCTGTAATTTCGCTAATTCTTGCCTTGCCGAAACAGAAGGATGGTCGAACACTCTATTCTTATAAATAAATGAGTTTGTAAATTTAGATATATCTGCATGCATACGTCTTTGTTCTTGCAACATAAATAAATTCGGATGCTTTTCATAACTATTTACCGATTGCACAATCCCCGCATGATAAAACATATCTTCCCCGAGCCACTTTCTAACAAGCTCATGATTTGCCATCGTAATTGGAGGTAACTGTAAAAAATCACCACAAACGACAATTCGCTTACCAAGAGAAGCAGCTAATGCGATTTGTGGCACATATGCCATACTCACTTCATCTACAACAACTAAGTCAAATGTTCGTTCATAAACAAGAGAATCAATTGCGCATTTAGATAGCGTTGCACCAATTACCTGTGCATTTTCAATATATTCTCTTTCTACCTCTTTAATTTTCGCTCTTTGCTTTCTGAGATCGCCTTCAATTTCTTGTATACGTTTCTTATCAGAAGCAGTCGCCTTATAAGATAAGATTTTTTGACGTAAATCTTGGCGCATTTCCTCTAAATAGAGCTTTTCTTCTCCCCATGACCCATTCGTTGTTTCCACTAATCTAGAAGCAAGCAACGTTTCATGGTTACGTATATGTTCATGTTGACTAAATCCATACCGGACGATTTCTCCTGGTGTCCATTTTTCTTTCTTTTCGATTTGCTTTGTTACTTCACTCATTAATACATCAACTGCCGCATTACTGTGAGCAAGTACAAGTACTGATTTTCCTTTTTGATAATGAGCCGAGATAATGCGTGATAAGTTATAAGATTTCCCTGTTCCAGGCGGTCCCCAAACATATGTTGTCGGATTATAAAAAGAACGATATGCAAGTTCATTCTTCGGATTTTTCATCTTTTCAATATGCTTTGGCGCACTCTTTCCATCCAAAAGACGTTTTACACGCTGACGCTTTTGCTTATCTTTTCGAACTTCTTTCAACCGCTCTTGTAATTGCTCTAATAACTGCCATGGTTCACTATATAAAATCGCTTCTCTTATTTCGCCTTGTATATAATCATTTAATTTCAGTTCGATTTCTAATCCATGTACAGATAGCACTTCTCCTGTTGCTTCCTCACCATCAAATTCAATTCGGATTGGTGTACCATCAGGTAAGCTTACTTCCGAAATAAGCTGAAATACATACACTGTACTCTCATAATCTGTATATAAAAAACGGCCATTTATAATAGATAGCTTACTACCGCCTATCGTTTTCCAATGTTTAATCTCATATGCTAACGCCTGATGCCACTCTTTCATCGTTTCCGTTAATGAAGGAGTTTGCGAAGTTGTATTCATATAATAATTTCCTTCCTTCTCTCCAAACATACTTTCTCACTATATCATAGAACGTCATAAAATTTGCAAGGTTTTTATCTTGCTTATTTTCTTAATTTTCAATATTATGATACATATGAAATTTATGGAAATAAGAAATCAATATGCCAGTAAGAAGAATAGAACACGTTGGAATCATGGTTTCCAACTTAGAAACATCTATTTCATTTTATGAAGAAGTAGTTAGACTAAAACTTATCAAACGTATGGGACATCCAAATCCAAACTTACAACTTGCTTTTTTAGGTGTAGAAGAATCACAAGAAACAATTTTTGAATTAATTGAAGGCTATAACCCTTCTCTTCCAACAGGAGGAAAAGTACACCATATTTGCTTCAAAGTAGATTCATTGGAAGAGGCAATTGAAACATCGCCTGATGGAACACGTTACATTTTCTTCTCTGGTCCTGGTGGGGAATGGATTGAGTTTTTTGAGACGGGGAGGTAATTATACTTCTTTTCATTCATAGCCAATAAAAAATCAGCACCACATATTTCGGTGCTGATTTTTTATTTTAGGAAAATAGCGATGTATTCGCATATAAAGCAGGTGAACCACCTGAATGTACAAATAAAACATTATCTTCCTTCTTAAATGTACCTTTTCGGATTAAGTCTATCAGTCCAGCTCCTGCTTTCCCTGTATATACTGGATCCAGTAAAATTCCTTCTGTTTTTGCTAAAAGCTGAACAGCTTCTACCATTTCAGGTGTTGGTAAAGCGTATCCTGGCCCAACGTATTCATCAAAACATGTCACGGCCTCACGCGGAATACTGTTTAGAATATCAACATGCGCTGAAGTTTCTTGCACAAGCTTACATACCTTTTCTTCTTGTTCAGCTTTTCCGCGGCTCACATTCATTCCAATTACCGGGATCCCTGTTTGTCTTCCATAAAATCCAGTAATCAAACCAGCATGCATGCCACCGCTACCACTTACACAAACAACCGCATTGAAATCTATCCCTTGCTCAAACGATTGAGCCATAATTTCCTCTGCACATGCAATATATCCCATTGCACCGGTAGGATTGGATCCTCCAACTGGAATGACGTATGGTGTATGCCCTTTTTCAGTTACTTCTTTGACCACTTTTTGCATCTCATCCATAAGGTCAGTTCCGTTTGGCACAACGATTACATTTTCAGCACCTAATAAATGATATAAGAAGTAATTCCCATTAAAGTCTGGTTTTTCTTCTGGTTCAAGTCCTTCTTCTAATACAAGAATGCATTTCATTTTCTCTTTTACCGCAGCCGCTAATGTTAATCGGCAATGATTGGACTGAATACCGCCAGCAGTAATTAACGTATCTGCACCTTTCGCCTGTGCATCCGCCACAAGGAATTCTAATTTTCTTGTTTTATTTCCACCAGCTGTTAAACCAAGTAAATCATCTCGTTTAAAGTAAATAGAAGGTCCTCCTAGGACTTCAGAAAAGTGATTTAATTTTTCGATTGGCGTATATGATTCTGTGTATTTCTTTCTAGGAAACYTCGCTAAATTCATACTAACTCTCCTTATTTACTCTTTATCTAAAATTAAAATGGTAATTCAAATATCCATCAAGCATTATCTGTTCACTAATCATAACTCTTACACTTTTATTAGAAAAGTCTTCAGTAACCAAACAACCCTAATGGATTTTTAGCCTKAATTATTTTCAGGAAACATTTCTCAGTATACTTGATTCATCGTAGTAAAGCGACTCTAATGATTTAAAAAACATGATTCCCCCTAACATTTCACTCACTTTTTTATAAACGCACAAAAAAGAGCTTTATCATAACATAAAAGCCCTTTTTATATAGAAGATATACATTATTACTTTCATACTACTTTTCTAAACTATTTATTAGCTGAAAAATGAACAATCTGTGTTAAACCTGGATGTAAATTCATTTCTCCTTTATGGCGCACATATACCGTTTGATCCCTTTCAAATTTTGGAGGATTCCCCGCATTATATGTATGCCCTTCGTTTGTTCCTTCTATAGAATATTCCATGTACTCTGTTGCACCGACAAGAATATTCTTTTTATCATCAGCTATTACATCGAGTTCCATTTGCGTCATTTCCCCATCATGAATAAATCGCTTTATCACGCTTCAGACAGCGTTCGCAAAATAAAACTGTACCCAGAGAGCCGCATTTAAAATCCACGATATAACATGTCGGTAAGTTATATCCCTTAATAGGGGACGTAAGGTTTGATGAGGGGAAACTCGAAATAGGTTTCCTTGCTTTATCTTTGTTAACCTGTTAATAAGGTACTTTTTCTTTTTATCACTAATTTATACACTATAAAGACGCAAATTCCAAAGATAAGAGTTGAACAGGCTGGTAAAATCTTATCATTTGGCACGTATACGCTCCAAAAGGAATTCATAAGTGCATGGAAAACTAGACACATAAAAATACTTTTAGTTGCATTGTAAATTGTAGTATATATGAAGGATACGGCAATTATCGTGATTATAAAGTATATAAAGTTTATTTGAGTCTGGTTAGTGCCTGGAATGAACCATAACGGCAGGTGCCAAACAGCCCATATTATGCTCACAATCATGGTGCTTAAAAATGAAGAAAACCTTTTTTGAAGTGCAGGTTGCAAGAATCCCCTCCATCCGATTTCCTCAACTCCACCACCAATAATCATTATTGGAAAATTAAGTAATGCAACGTATAATGGCTTTTGCATCGTTGCCCCACCAAATAGCGTTGGCAGATAACAGCTAATAAAAGCTAGAACAATGATCAGAATATACCATGCAAAATGATGTTTAGCGTTAACAATGTTTTTGATAAAAACTCTAAACTCCTCTTTTGATCCATATTTTTTCTTTAAACTAATTGCACTAATTGCTGGCATGATACCTCCGAAAACAAACAATATCATTGCTAATGGAGTACCGAATATGGTAATGTCCCATTTTATCAAGCTAATTAATAGTCCCCAGAGTATCCATGTAAATATGAACGTGCATATTAAATATCGTTTCATATCATTATTCATATACCTATCCCTCTTTGTCGTGATTAGATTTTAAAATGAATATAGCTTGGTACATAAAAAGATTTATATGTATTGTAAACGTTTATTCCTACTGTATCTTATAACTTTTGAATATGCGTATCTTTAAAATCCGTTTGATATTTAAGACCATATCCGAACAGACGATCCATTCCAATATGAGCTGTCCAAATTAAGCCAATCAAAATCAGTAATATTGATACTATGTAAGTATGAAACAGGTTATAAATCTGCGCACCAATACGATTATTAATAAGATATGCTAGCATTGAAACATCAGGTACTAAAAGCAACAAGAAGAATATGAACCAGCTAAATTCATTTAATGCATATATATAAATGGTCGCTATTAAGACAATAAGCCCTTCCATATGTATGATTTTTTTCTCCATATTTTATCCTCCTCCTCTATAAAAAAACGGAATAATAAGACTATTATAACATTTAATTCCAAAACCAGTCTAAACGAATTATCATGTACAAAAAAGCACAGGAATCCACCCTGTGCYTTTTCTTATAATACCTATACTAACTTTCCGTCACGTAATGTTAAAATACGATCACATACATCCAGCATTCTTTCATCATGCGTAATCATAATTGCTGCTTTTTGACTTTCTTTCACTTCTCGTTTCATCATTTCGACAACTTCGCGTCCGCGTTTTGAATCAAGGCTTGCTGTTGGTTCATCCGCTAATATTAAATCCGGATTATTCATGAAAGCACGAGCAATTGCAACCCTTTGTTTTTCTCCGCCAGATAATTGATTTGGATAATGATTTTTTCTCTGAGATAGTCCAAATGCAGCTAACAAATGATCGACACGCTTTTCAGATTCTTTTCGGTCTTCTTTCTTTAATTTTGCAATGTAGAGTAATTGTTCTTTTACATTTAAATAGGGAACAAGATTTGCAAACTGAAAAATGAACCCGATTTTTCTTAAACGAATATCTGTCATTTCCTTTTCTGATAAACGCGTAATATTTTGTTCACGAATGTAAATATTTCCTTTTGATGGTGATAATAAAGCACCAGCAATTGATAACAAAGTACTTTTCCCTGATCCAGAAGGGCCAACAATACCGATAAACTCTCCCGCCTTCACATTAAGTGAAATTGGATGTAGAGCAGTTACCTCTGTATCCCCTTCTCCGTACACTTTACTAACTTCCTCTAATTTTAATAGCGATGTCATTACATGCCACCTCCAATTGCTTCTAGTGCATCAACTTTTAATACCTGATATAAGGAAATAAGTGTTCCAAGAATACTAATTACAATAAAGATTCCTGCATATTGACCAATCATTGTCGTTGTTAATAAAAACGGCATGCTTTCTGGCAATATTCTTTGCAAACCTTCTACGAGTACAATACTTATCGCCATTGCGACAACAGATAGGAATAATGCTTGCACAACTAAACTATTTGCTAAATACGAATTTTTTGTTCCAATCGCTTTTAGTACACCTAATTGTTGTGTTTTTTGTAGTGTAATGACATAGAAGAACACACCGATTAATAAAGCAGCAATCACAAGCAAGAACGCAATAATCATTGTTAATGTTCCTTGTTCTTCTTTATACCCTGGGATACTTTGAAGAACTTCTTTTTTCTCAATCACATGTGCATTTTTCACTTCTTTATCCGTACGAAGTGCAATTGCACTATAGTCCTTTTGATTTGGCTGCGCAATTTGTCCCCATACATCTTGATTCACATAAACAACAGGTGTGTGACTAAACATTTGATCTTTCGTAAAGCCAACGATTTTGAATTCTTTTTTAGAAACAGGATCGATAATTGTATCTCCAATATCTATGCCTTTTTCTTTAATCGATTCGTCAGCAACCATTTCATCTTGTGCTGTTCCTAATGCGTTCCCTTGTACAATCTTTGGTTCCAAGAACGTGTCACGTTCGCTTGCAAAAATCGCAATATCAACCTTTTTTGAACTATCCTTCTTTTCATACGTAGAAACTTTCACATGAAATGGCACAGCATCGTTTGCATCTACTTGCCCTACTACATCATCCACATCTTCTTTCTTTATTTGTGAACGGAGTAATTTATTTTCCGCATCATCTGCTAATACAAATTTTGTTGCATCCATATTTTGAATGGAAGAGGCATTATCATACGATAAACCATTTGCTAACCCAGAAATTACAAGGACTAAAAATGATAATAAAACCATAATAAGCCCGATTAATCCATATCTTAATTTTGATTGTTTTAATTCACGTAGAGCTAAAAACATTTCGCTCGCTCCTTCCTCTTTCTTTCTTTCTATGTACTCATCTTAAAAAAGAAATATGAACGGAATATGAACAAAAGATTACAGAAAAAATGGACATATTAAAAAACCGAAATTTTTTACTGCTATTTTTAGGAAGAATTTTCACAAACATCGGGGATAGCTTGTATTACGTAGCAGCGATGTGGCTCGTATATAAACTTGGTGGCAATGCCTTTCACACGGGTTTAGCAGGTTTTGTTACACTATTACCTTCTGCGTTTCAATTTCTTACTGGCCCATTCGTTGATAGATGGTCAATAAAAAACACTCTCATCATTACACAAATTTCACAATGTATTCTAATTCTAATCATCCCTATTACATACTACTTCGACATGTTATCAATCCAACTTGTACTCATCATTATGCCAATCGTAGCTTTTATTGAACAATTCACATATCCCGTACAAACAAAGACTTTACCTCTTCTATTGAATAAAACACAATTATTAAAAGGAAATTCCCTCTTCTCATTTTCCTATCAAGGGATCGATTTAATTTGTACTGCTGTTTCAGGCATCCTAGTAGCAAGTTTAGGGGCTATTGTTCTATACCTCGTAGACTCCTTCACATTTGCCATTACTGCACTGTTATTTAGTTTATTAAATATACCAGCTCATAAAGAAGATGCATCTTCTTTTGACAAAAGCTAAATCTGCCATTATCATCAAYTCGAACTTATTTATGGGAGTGATAAAGATGAAAATTTATGTTGATGCAGATGCTTGTCCGGTAAAAGATATTATTATCTCTGAAGGTACGAATGCTGAAATTCCTGTTCTCCTTGYTACTAGCTTTTCTCATTTTTCTAATGCGGAACAACCATCAGGGGTGGAAAAGATTTATGTTGATTCTGGAGCAGATGCTGCAGATTATCGGATTATGAAGTTAGCAGCAAAAGGAGATATAATCGTTACGCAAGATTATGGTCTTGCTTCGCTAGGTTTAGCAAAAGGATGTACGGTTCTTCACCATAATGGGTATAGCTATACAAATGAAAACATTGACCAATTGTTGCAAACACGTTATTTGAGTGCAATGGCTCGAAAAAGCGGAAAGCGTACAAAGGGGCCAAAACCATTTACATCAGAAGATAGGGAGAAATTTAGGGAGCTTTTTAAAAGAGCGATTTCACTTTAAAAATGAACCGTTCATTTTTAAGGAAAACCTAGAAAAATAATATTGTGACAAGTATTTCAGTTCTTTTTTTAGCATTACACTACACTCACATTACACTACACTCAC
>NZ_JBFTMC010000060.1:0-25633 GCF_056396765.1 Bacillus sp. 05T22 | reverse complement strand
CTATTTATCCCGCATTAACGGGCAGTAATACTCCCACCTCAAAATTCGGCGAAAGCAAAGAAGTTAGGTGGGAGATAAACTGCCCGTAAAAGCCCGATTCGTTCAACTAATAATCAGTGGGGGATGAAGAAACCCCCCACTGATTAAAGTTTCACTTTATCTATAGCGGTAAATCTCTCTTTTTGAACAATACAATCGCTACTACAAAGATACAAATCGCACCAAAAGTTAATCCAATACTTACCGGCCATATGTTACATGTCCCTGCCACAATTTCTTTTGGACGAAACAACGTAAATAATGATATATTTCTCATCCATTCTAGCTTATCACTTAATTTCCCTACCATATCTAGTAAATAAAACAAAATTGTAACACTGGCAGAAAGACTAAGAGCTTTTCTTTCATCGTTACATATACAAGAGAATAAAAATGAATAGGCACTGACTACGAAAAACAACAGCCCCCCAACTAAATTCATTTTGAAGAATACTTCTTGATTTAAATTGTTATCTTTCAAGAGCCACTCTGCTCCTAATACACCAGCTCCATACGTCGCAAGTATAATAATCAGCAATCCTAGAATAAGAACTACCCCTTGTGTTATTGCAATTTTCACTCGAGATACAGGTGTTGTCAACAAATAAGCCATCGCCCCTTTATCTACATAACGAGCCATTACATGTGTTGCAACCGTTACACTAAAAATTGTCAATATAATAATAAACAACATGCTATAGTATTCACCTGCTAAAAAATCRCTTACATTTTGAATCGAATTTTCCATACCAACAATCTTTTTCACACTATCTGGCATAGCATCTATCATTTCATTTAATCCTTTCGCAGATACGAGCGATGGAAATATCCAAATTAATAACCACAAATAAAGAGCCGCACCAATTGAATAACTCCATATGCTTTTTTGATTTTCTTTAAAGCTAGCTAAAAACAGCTGTTTATTCATGTTTCACACCCTCCTTCGCATCATAATAATGCATAAATAAATGTTCTAAATCCATCGCTCTTGTTTGAAGTGCTTTCACATTATACCTAGCAAGCGTTTGTAATACTTCCTGATAATTCCCCTGTACAATAACGGACGCTGTATTCCCCTTCACCGCTTCAAATTGTAAATTTTCCTTTTGTAAAGAACGCATTTCCACTTGAGATGAAACCGTTACATCCATTACCTGTCTTCTCATGCCTTGTAAATCATGAATATTTTCCACCGTTACAAGGCGCCCCTCCTTAATAATGGCTACCCGGTCACATGTCCGTTCAATTTCTGTAAAAATATGGGATGACATGAGGATTGTCTTTCCTTTTTGTTTTTCCTCTAGTATTAAATCAATAAAAGTTTGCTGCATGAGTGGATCTAATCCTGACGTTGGTTCATCCAGAATTAACACTTCTGGATCATGCATAAATGCAGCTACAATTCCTACTTTTTGTTTCATCCCTTTAGACATTTTCCGAATTGGTGTTTTCACATCAAATTGTAATCTTTCAATAAGCTCATCACGTCTCTTTACATCTTTCAATCCGCGCATACCTTGCATAAGTTTTAAAAATTCTAATCCGTTCATTCCTTCTATAAAGGAAATTTCCCCTGGTAAATAACCAACTTCCCTTTGAATTTTTGCAGCTTCGTTCCAGCAGTCTAGACCGAAAATTTCTGCATGACCAGCAGTTGGCTTTATAAATCCCATTAAATTACGAATCGTTGTTGATTTTCCTGCACCATTTGGTCCTAGATAACCAAAAACTTCACCTTCTTTTACTTGAAAGGTAATATCAAATAACCCTTTTCCATTTGGAAATTTTTTTGTTACATTTTGGACTGAAATCATTATTCCACCTCATTTTTTGAAATATTTTATGTTTTATATTTCAAAATTATTGTACTCTTCTCTATTTAAATTGGCAACAACTTTTTGAAATATTTTTATGTTCATATTTCAAATTTATTGTTTTCATCTCTACTTTCTTGTATATTTTAAATGAGGTGATTGTATTGAACGGTTTTGAAAAAGTAAAAGAAAAGAAAAAACGCGCCATTAAAGACGCTGCGTTATCATTATTTTCAGAGCGTGGATTTAATGAAATAAAAATAGAGGACATCGCAAAAAAAGCAAAAGTATCTCAAGTTACCATTTATAATCATTTTGGTAGTAAAGATGCGCTTTTCCGAGAACTTATTCAAGAATTCGCGACAACTGAGTTTCAATTCTATCAAGAGATAGCAGCTGAAAATATGCCGTTCCAAGAGATGTTGCATAAGATGATCCGACGTAAAATGGAAAGTGGTAGTTTATTTCACCCTGACATGCTGTTGCAAGTAATCCAAAAAGATCCAGAGCTTCGCGAATTTATATATCGTTACCAAAATGAAACAGTCCTGCCTTGGTTTTTAGAGATATTAGAAAATGCACAACGTAAAAATGAAATTAATCCCCATCTTTCAAAAGAAATGATATTACTATACATTCAAATGTTTAGTAAGTTCGGCGAAGATTACGGTGTACAACTCTTGGAGGACGATCGTGAAAAACATATAAAAGATATCGTTACGATGTTTTTTTATGGGCTTTCCAACCCTGAAAATGTCACTCGGGAAAATTAGATTAATAATTTGAATTGTTTATATTTCATTCGAAGAGAAAAATTATATCCCACAACAAAAATATATATTCCAATCCTAAAATCCATAAAAAAAGACACGAAATCGTGTCTTTTTAACTTATAGCGAGATAACTCTACCTGTTTCACTACTTTCAATTGCCAATTGAATAAGTTGAATCACCTGTAAACCCTCTTCAGCTGTTACAGGAGGTTGCACAACATTTACTATACTATCTCGAATTCCTTTATAATATATTTCATAGCATCCCACTTCTGTTGGAATATGCTTTACTTCTTCTTCTGTTTCTAAAACAGCAAAATTACTTTCACTATCTTCTCCATATCCTATGTCACCTGGCTTCATACCAGCTTTTAATTGGTCTTCTTGTGAATCCATACCATATTTAACAATTGAGCCTTTATCCCCATGAACACTAAAATGAGGACCTGCATGTTTCACATAACTACTACTATGTAAAATGACACGCTTGATTCCATAGTAAAGTACAATATGGAAATAATCATCCGTTTCTGCCCCAGGTCGTTGCTTTACTATATCCGCACTAACAGCATCTGGTTTTCCGAATAAATGTAATGCCTGGTCAATTAAATGCGATCCTAGATCGTATAAAATCCCCGATCCTGGTAAGTTCTTTTCACGCCAGCGATCACGTACATGAGGACGGAAGCGATCAAAATGAGCTTCATATGTACACACATTTCCAATTTGTTTTTCCTCAATTAATTTCTTTATTGTTAAAAAATCATTATCAAAACGACGGTTATGATACACACTAACAATTACATCATGCTTTTTCGCCAATGTAATAAGCTCTTCTCCTTCTTCAACTGAAACAACAAACGGTTTTTCTACAACGACATGTTTGCCATGTACAATAGCTTCTTTTACAAATGGAAAATGCGTTGTATTTGGTGACGTAATAACAACAAGATCAATATCGTCTCTCTTTACTAATTCTCCAACCGTATGAACTACCTGCGCAGTTGGTAATGCTTGTTTCACTACCTCTTCTTTCGAAGATACTATCGCACGAATATCAAATTCATCTATCGTTTGTAATAAAGGGATGTGAAATGTTGTACTAGAAAATCCAAATCCTACAATCCCTACTCCTATTTTTTTCATATATTCCCTCCACATTTGAGAACGATTTCATAGTTATTATATCAAGTTTTATTTTATTTACATAACCATTTGCTCATTCTTAGATCGGTAAAAATAAAGTAAAGCTTTAATCAGTGGGGATTTCTTCATACCCCACTGATTATTAGCCGTTACTTAAATAACAAGACAAGCTGAATTCTTATAAATGACTGTAGAGAAGAAATTTTCGTTTTGAGAGTACTATAAAACATTTGCTTGATAGGCATAGGCATTCCCCAAAAAAGTATACGCCCACTTTCAATTCATCTCACTTTATTCTTCTATAAGATTTTATAAAATTAAAATTTTCTCAATATACAAAACAAAAACATAATTTATAATAACTCTTGAGCTAACTATTTTTAAAATTTATTTTTTATCTTCTATTTTCTTAGAGGATTTATTTCATTATTTCCATCTCTAAAAAAGGAAGGGTGAAGTCATGAACAATACAGAAAAAAAACTAGAATACATATTGTTTAGTAGCTGGTCGATTTCCTTTATTGCAACCCTCGGGAGTTTGTATCTGTCTGAAATAATGAAATATGAGCCCTGTACATTATGCTGGTATCAACGTATTCTCATGTATCCACTAGTTCTTTTACTAGGAACAGCTATTATTCGGAAAGATTATAGAATTGGGATTTATAGTTTGATTCTCGCTATCATTGGCGCATGTATAGCTGCCTATCACTATTCCCTTCAAAAAATCCCATTTTTATCTGAAAACGGAACATCATGTGGAAGAATACCTTGCACAGGGGATTATTTAGATTGGTTCGGATTTATTACAATCCCATTTCTCGCTCTAATAGCCTTTCTTCTTATTATTATTTGTGGCTTTATTCTTATGAAAATAAGCAAGGAGAGAAACAGTATATGAAAAAAATGCTTTTTTTCATTATTACTATTTTATCAATATTTACACTTGTTTTTGTTCTAACCAATAAAGGAACAAAAAGTGAAAAAACCATAAGTACTGAGAAGGTAAATTATTATAAAAATCAAATTACCCCCGAACAATTGCAACAAGATCTATCAAATCACAAAACAAAAATAGTTTATTTCTACAAAACGACCTGTCCGCATTGCCAAAGGATTTCACCAATTGTAGTTCCTATGACAAAAAATATGAATATTGATATGCAAGTTTTGAATCTAGAAGAATATAAACAAGGTTGGGATATGTTTCAGATAAAAGGAACACCTACAATTATTTCTTACAAAGATGGAAAGGAAATGAATCGTATATTAGGCGAACAGTCTTTACAAACGTTTCAAACATGGTTTGAAAACAACAAATAAGCGTTTTTATTTTACCAAAAACGCTATTTTTTCAAGCTCATAACTAGAGTATTGATAAAGAAACAAACATTAGCTTTATTTTTTATTTTTAACCATACATTCTATTAATTTATAGGGGAGTAAAGGGGCTCTCCCTCATGCTTACCAATCTTGAATAAAGGATGATTTTTATTTGATAGGTATGAGGGGGATTCCCCATCTGCAATAAAATATAATTTATTAGGAGGTAACACGTATGTTTAAAAAAGTTGCATTATCAATTGCTTCAGTAGCAGTAGCAGGTTCGGTTTTATTTGCAAGTCAATCGGTAACGGAAGCTGCTTTTTATCCGGTACAAAAAACAGGTTCTGGGCTTGATCTTCGCACAACTCCAACAATAAATGGCACACGGACTGAATCAAACATTCCAGATGGCACTCAACTTTGGTTATATTGCTATGTGAATGGCGAATCTTATATGGGAAGTAAGGTTTGGGATTTTGTAGATGATAATGGCTATGGTGGTGAGTTAGATCAAGGCTTTGCTCCTGACTATTTCATTAAAACTGGTTCATCCAAACCAGTTGTTGGATACTGCGCTTTTTAATTGGAAAACACAAGAAAACAGCCTCATCAGGCTGTTTTCTTTTTTACATAGTAATCTCAGTAGTAGTTACTGTGCTCACTTCATTTTTTGTTTGCTGATCTCGTACCGCATCAGTAATTACTTTTACGGATTTAACATCATTTGGAGCTTGAGATAAGAAACAGATAAGTGTAAACTTCATTTTTTCCTTCGCATTTAAGCTTCGACTTTTTGGATCCGCATTCATTTTATATACATCTACTTGTTCACCATTACTTAAAACAAGTGTTTTAAAAGGCCCTTGTTCCAAATCAAGTACTTGATCTGAAGTATTTTCTAAAGTGGTTGTAAATTGTATTGCATTCATTTGCTCTGTACCTAGTCCTCGTTCTTTTAAGTTGTATTTCCCAATTTCACTTACTTCTGTACTCTGAATTACCTTAATTCTTTCTACTTGAATATGAAGAGACCCTGCTTCTATCATTGTATTAGGCTCACTTAATTGCTTTAGAATCACTGTTCCAAGTGGATGCTTTGCTTCTTGTCCTACTTGTGTTAATGGTTCTGTATAAGGCTTAGCTTTTACATTAGTTTCAGCTATTGGAGCTTTTTTATTATCAGATTCTACCTCTTTTTCAGAATTTGTTTGATTGGAACAAGCAGATATAAATATACATACAGATACAGTCATTAAAAAGGAATATACTTTTTTCATTTATGGACTCCTTTATTATAGAATATAGTTCATACATTTGTTACTGTTCCATAGTTCTTAAGTTATTGTAAATTAATAGTTTGAATTTTTAAATATTAAATTCAAAAATTTATGTAATTCTATATTGAGAAAATTTATGTAAAGATACTTATTTTGTACAACAGGAATTTTATAAGGTAAAACTTCCATGAATGGTGGGTTTCTTCATCCCCTACTGATGGTTAGTTGAACTAATCGGACCTTTACGGACAGTTCATCTCTCACTTCTTTGCTTTCACTGAAATTTGACGTGAGAGTGATACTGTCCGTTAATACGGGATAAATCCTAAAATTCATTAGAATAGTAATAAGCTTAAAGCTTCCAATATTTCAAAAAAAACCATGCTCTATATAATATAGAACATGGTTTTCACTAATAAAATGAGTATATTTAATTGGAATTTTTATTATCGCTTATTCATTCTATCCGTTTCTTCGTCCACGTCTCAACCACTTCACCCGTATCAGTAACATCTAGTACTAAACTACCGTTACTATACCGGTCTTTATTACGAAATGCTTTCGGATCTATTTCTTCTACAATCTGTTTTTCTGTTTTCATATAAACAAGTTCATCATCACGAACAATTTCAATACCGACAATGCGGTACGGATTACGTTTTAACTCTTTGAAGATAACCAGGCCTCGCTTCGCCCTTGTTGATTTCTCAATTTGGGAAGCTTTTAATCGCTTAACTGCACCGCGCTGCGTTACGAGAATCAATTGATCTTTTTCACTATTTAACGGTCTACCAGAAGCAACATAATCATCTTCTTTTAAATTAATCCCTTTTACCCCAGCTGCTCTTACACCAACTGGGCTTACTTCTTCTTCATTAAAAATAAGTGCATATGCACCATGTGTTGCAAGAACAATATCACTTGTTCCATCTGTTGCGAAGATATCGACAACTTCATCATCTTTTTTCAAGTTTACGGCTACAAACGCTCTTGAATAGCGCTGAACTTTATACTGATTTAATTCCGTTTTCTTAATCATACCATTTCGTGTAACAAACACAATAAATCGCTTTTCTTCCTCGAAATTCGGTACAACGGTTGCCCAAATTAATGTCTCGTCCCTATCAAGTGAAACGATATTTGCCACATGCTGCCCTAAATCTTTCCAACGAATGTCTGGCATTTCGTATACTGGAAGATAAATATAATTTCCTTTATTCGTAAATAAGAGAACTATTTCTGTTGTATTTGTATCGAAACGCTCGAGTAAGATGTCGCCCTCTTTCATACCGAAGTCTTTCCCATTCGATGCATTATGTGAGCGCCAACCGGTTCGCTTCACATAACCTTCTTTCGTTACAGTAACGATGACATCTTCCTGTGGAATCATAACTTCCACATCAATTTTAATTTCTTCAATTTCTTCTTCAATAACAGCACGGCGATTATCGCTATACGTTTTCTTTACTCTCTTTAGATCTGCTTTAATGACCTGAAGAAGCCTTTTCTCACTTTGTAAAATCGCTTGTAATTCTGTAATTTTCTTCTCTAGYTCTTCCGCTTCTTTTTCTAGTGCTGTAATATCTGTATTTGTTAAACGATACAGTTGCAAGGATACAATTGCTTCTGCCTGCGCTTCTGTGAATCCAAACTTTGCACTTAAATTATCTTTTGCATTACGCTTATCTTTAGATGCTCGAATTGTTTCAATTACCTCATCTAAAATCGATAATGCTTTCATTAAACCTGCCACAATATGTTGACGATTTTCAGCTTTTCGCAACTCATATTCTGAACGACGTGTAACAACTTCTTTTTGATGCCCAATGTACGCATCTAAAATCTTGGGTAACGTCATTAATGTTGGACGACGATTATTTATAGCCACCATATTGAAGTTATATGGAACTTGTAAATCAGTATTTTTATATAAGTAATTTAAAATACCTTCTGCGTTTGCTTCTTTTTTTAGTTCCACAACAATACGAAGACCTGTACGATCTGTCTCATCACGTACTTCCGCAATTCCATCTAGCTTTTTATCTAGACGTAGTTCATCCATTTTCTTTACAAGGTTTGCTTTATTGACTTCGTATGGAATTTCTGTAATGACAATTTGCTGTTTGCCACCGCGAATCGTTTCAACTTCCGCTTTTCCACGAATGATGATTTTCCCTTTTCCTGTTTCATATGCTTTTTTAATTCCATCAAGCCCTTGAATAATGCCACCTGTTGGGAAATCAGGTCCTTTTATAACTGTTAATAAGTCATCTACGGAACTATTCGGCTTATCGATACGCATCATTGTTGCATCAATTACTTCTCCAAGGTGATGCGGTGGAATTTCTGTTGCATATCCAGCTGAAATCCCTGTTGAACCGTTTACCAATAAATTCGGGAACATTGCTGGCAGTACGACAGGCTCTTCACTTGTATCGTCAAAGTTTGACACAAATTCTACTGTTTCTTTATCGAGATCACGTAATAATTCAGATGCGATTGGTGACAAACGTGCTTCTGTATAACGCATTGCCGCTGCCGGATCACCATCAACACTACCGTTATTTCCGTGCATCTCAACTAAAACATTACGCACTTTCCAAGTTTGACTTAAACGTACCATCGCCTCGTACACAGAAGAATCACCGTGTGGATGGTAGTTACCAATAACGTTACCGACTGTTTTCGCTGATTTACGAAACGCTTTATCATGTACGTTTCCTTCTACATACATTGAATATAAAATTCGACGTTGTACTGGTTTTAAACCATCACGCGCATCTGGTAGCGCGCGATCTTGAATAATATATTTACTATAACGTGCAAAGCGGTCACCTAACACGTCTTCAAGCGGGAGGTCATGAAACTTCTCTGCCTGCATGTTATTCCACCTCCGTCTCCATAATCATTTCATTTTCTAAAATATTACCTTCCTCTTGCATACCAAACTGTACATTACGCTCAATCCATTTCCGACGTGGCTCTACTTTGTCACCCATCAATGTTGTTACGCGGCGCTCTGCTCTAGCTGCATCATCTATTTTCACACGAATTAGCGTACGGGTTTCGGGATTCATTGTTGTTTCCCACAACTGATCCGCGTTCATTTCACCAAGACCTTTATAACGCTGCAACATATATCCTTTACCGACCTTTTTTGTTACGCCATCTAATTCTTCATCTGACCATGCATATTCAATAACTTCGCTTTTTCCTTTTCCTTTACTTACTTTGTATAAAGGTGGAAGAGCAATAAATACTTTACCAGCTTCAATTAGTGGCTTCATATAACGGTAGAAAAACGTAAGTAGTAACACTTGAATATGTGCACCATCTGTATCAGCATCAGTCATAATGACAACTTTATCATAGTTGATATCCTCGACAGCAAATTCATTTCCAACGCCGCCACCAATTGCATAAATAATCGTGTTAATTTCTTCATTCTTGAAAATATCTGCTAGCTTTGCCTTTTCCGTGTTAATTACTTTACCTCGCAGTGGCAAGACAGCTTGGAAACGGCGATCACGCCCTTGCTTTGCAGAGCCACCAGCAGAGTCACCCTCTACTAAGTATAGTTCGTTCTTCTGTGGATTACGTGATTGCGCAGGTGTTAACTTCCCACTCAACGTTCCTTCTGAACGTTTTTTCTTTTTACCAGTACGAGCTTCTTCTCTAGCCTTACGTGCTGCTTCACGGGCTTGTGCTGCTTTAATTGCTTTTTTCACAAGAAGTGTTGCTACATCTGGATTTTCTTCTAAAAAGTATGCTAAATGTTCCGAAACAATTGCATCGACAGATGAACGTCCTTCACTTGTACCAAGCTTACCTTTTGTTTGACCTTCAAATTGCAATAAATCCTCCGGTACACGTACAGAAACAATCGCCGCTAATCCTTCGCGAATATCTGTACCTTCTAGGTTCTTATCTTTTTCTTTTAGCAAAGAGACTTTACGAGCATACTCATTRAASACACGTGTCATCGCTGTTTTAAATCCTGCCTCATGTGTCCCTCCATCTCTCGTACGTACATTGTTTACGAATGAAAGAATGTTTTCTGAATAGCCATCGTTAAATTGAAATGCAAGTTCTGCTTCAATCCCATTTTGTTCACCAGCGAAGTAAACAACTGGATGTATAGAGTCCTTTTCTTCGTTTAAGTAAGAAACAAATGCTTCAATTCCTGTTTCATAATGAAAAACATCTTCTAAATCATTTCGTTCATCTCTTATAGTGATTTTCATACCTTTTAACAGAAATGCAGATTCACGTAATCTCTCACATAACGTTTCATAATTATAATTTGTTGTACTGAAAATTGATGGATCTGGTTTAAAATGCATCGTTGTTCCAAATTGTTTTGTTTTTCCAATTTTCTCTAGTGTCGTTGCAGGAACACCACCATTTTCAAAACGTTGTTCATATATATACCCATCGCGTTTAATGGTTACAACGAGCCATTCTGATAATGCATTTACAACAGATGCACCAACACCGTGTAAACCGCCACTCGTTTTATAACCTCCTTGTCCAAACTTCCCCCCTGCATGAAGTACAGTTAAAATCACTTCAGGTGTAGGTTTTCCAAGTTTATGCATTCCCGTAGGCATCCCGCGCCCTTTATCAATAACACTAATACTATTATCTTTATGTATTACGACAGAAATTTCGTCGCCAAATCCCGCTAATGCTTCATCAACGGAGTTATCTACTATTTCGTATACTAAATGATGCAACCCACGGCTGTCCGTGCTCCCGATATACATACCCGGGCGTTTTCGAACGGCTTCAAGACCTTCAAGCACTTGAATTGCATCTTCGTTATATTGAAATTGATGCTTCGCCAAACTCCTTGCCCCTTTCCTAATCAAAGTCAGAACATATGTTTCTATTATAGAATAACGCCTTAACCATCCTTTTGGCAAGTTATGTTATGTCTTTTATATACTATTTTCAATAGAAAAATCCTTGTTTTTTCACAAGGATTCCTCTAGGCTACTATTTCAGAAAAATAATCGTTTGTCAACGAAAAATGGATATGCATTCCAATTACACACTCCACCATTTGGCAATTAACCAAATGACAATTATCCAAAATGGGATAACAAGTAGCAATCCCCAAAAACAGCCTTTAAAAAATCTCATGATGAACACCTCGTTCATCTACCCAGTCTTCAAGTATTACCCCGAGCTGAATCGATCTTTCGTTTACAATGTCTATACTACCTCGTCATTGCATGTTCTACTTTTATACAACGATCCATAATAACAGTATAGCCCTTTTCCTTTAAAAATTTATATGTATCTTCATCTTGTACTCCTAATTGTGCCCAAAAAACATCCGCATCAATCTCCACAAATTCCTTTGCAACGTCCATTAAAAATTCGGAACGACGGAATACATTTACTATATCAACATGCACCTTAATGTCTTTTAATGACGGAACAGCTTTTTCCCCCAGCACTTCATCTACGGCTGGATTTACCGGGATAATACGATACCCTGCATCCTGCATTGCTTTTGAAACCATATATGATGTACGTTCTGGTTTGTTAGATAATCCAACAACCGCAATTGTTTTACTATTTTTTAATACTTCACCAATTTCCGTACGAGTTGGGTTTTCAATTGTCATATTAACTCCCTCCTATTCTTTTAGTATAGCCGATAAAGAAAGTCTCTTTCAATACGAAAGAGACTTTCTTTATTAATTCGTAGCAGCTGAGTTATCTGCTAGTGTAGCTGTTTTTGTCATTTTTTCACCATTTCGATAGAACGTAACTTCAATTTTGTCGCCTACTTTTTTCTTTTCATACAAATATTTACGGAATTGAAGCGCATTTTCAATTTTTTGTCCATCTAACGCTACAACAACATCATATTGCTCAAGTCCCGCTTTTTCAGCTGGTGAAACGGAATAAATCTTACTTAAAATAACGCCACTTCTAACATCTTTTGGTAACTTTAATTGATCTACTGCATACGGTTGTATCTCTTCAAGAGATGCGACTCCTACTCCCATCGCTGGACGTTTTACCGTTCCATCTTTTTCAAGGGATTCCAGCACTGGTTTTGCTACATTAATTGGAATAGCAAAGCCAATTCCTTCTACTTCTTGTTGTGCAATTTTACTAGAATTAATACCGATAACTTCACCGTTTTGATTAAATAAAGCACCCCCACTGTTCCCAGGGTTAATCGCTGCATCTGTTTGAATAACTTGCGCTTGCCAATCTGCGCGTTTGTCACCATTAATATCAACTGGGATTTCGCGTTCTTTACTACTAATGATTCCTTCTGTTACACTACCGTCAAAACCTAATGGATTCCCAATCGCAATTGCTGATTCACCAGCGCGAATTTTACTGGAGTCACCAAGTGTTGCTATTTTATTAATATTAGATCCATCAATCTCTACAACTGCTAGATCTAACCATGGATCTTTCCCAACTAATTTTGCATCCACTGTTTTACCATCACTTAGTTTTACTRCCAGTTTGTTTGCTCCGTCTACTACGTGATTATTTGTTACAATGAGCGCTTTATTCCCAACTTTTTTATAAATTACACCAGATCCTGTTCCAGCTTTTTGTTCCTGCCCTGCTTGCTCCATTGCAAATGGATCTATGTTCTGTTGCATATTGATAACACCTACAACTACTTCTTTCGCCCCTTCAATCATACCAGGTAAATCTGTTTCACCCTTTACTTTATTTACAACAGGAACCACAGTTCCCTCTACTTTTGAATTAGAAGTTAATGCCGTCCCATTTCCATTTGTCCATGGCATATACGGTGCTGCAAAACTAATGGAAACAGCTCCGATAACTGCTCCAACTAGACCTGTAAAAAAGTACCCTTTTTTACTACCTGATTTTTTTACTTCTCTCGTTTCACTATGCTCTTCATTCATATTTGGTCCGTCATAATATCCCATAATTGATATCCCCTCTCTGCTGAATTCGTATTTTCAGTATAGTCACATTTTGTGTCCTTCTTGTGAACTCATCGTGAAATCCAATTAAAAAAATACTTTTTTTCATTATTGTAGACAAAAAATCTGTAATTTGTACATTTTCATCTACAAAAGAGAGTGTAAATGTACTATATTTTCAACATATAAGTTGCTGCTACGAAAAACAAAAAGAGACCTCCACTCATTTTCTCCTTCTGTTTTCACTTGGCCTGGGGCTAAAAAAGGCACTGACCGCTTCTATCCATGGGCGGATTTTCTCTCTTCCAACCAAAAAAGAAATCTTTTCTATCAGTTCTCCACTATATATTGATTTCACACCATTTTACTACTCGCGACTATGAAAATAAAAAGAGATCTCCACTCGTTTTCTCCCTCTGTTTTCACTCGGCATGGGGCTAAAAAAGCATTGAACCCTTCTACCCATGGGCGGATTCTCTCTTCCAACCAAAAAGGAAAGCTTTTCTATCAGTTCTCCACTATATATTGATTTCACACCATTTTACTACTCGCGACTATGAAAATAAAAAGAGATCTCCACTCGTTTTCCCCCTCTGTTTTCACTTGGCCTGGGGCTAAAAAAGGCACTGACCGCTTCTATCCATGGGCGGATTCTCTCTTCCAACCAAAAAAGAAATCTTTTCTATCGTTTTTTCTATTACATAGTATTTAAAAACTATTCCTCAAACTTATATCCAACTCGAATGACAGTCCCGATATGTTTTGCTTTGTCACCTAACTTATTCCGCAACTTTTTTATATGTGTATCTACAGTACGATCATCACCATAATAATCATATCCCCAAAGTTGATCTAATAAATGTTGGCGTGATAATACGATTCCTTTATTCTCCATTAAATAAACAAGAAGTTCAAATTCTTTATGCGTTAATATAATTTCTTCTCCGTTTACCGATACCGTGCGCGAAAGACGATTCACATCGATTCCAGCCATAGAAAGTGCATTCTCTTCTGCAACTCCTACTGCCCCATCAGCACGTTTTAATAAAGTTTTCGCCCTAGCTACTAGTACTTTTGGACTAAAAGGCTTTGTTACATATTCATCAGCCCCAAGTTCAAAACCTAACAATGTGTCATCTTCATCAGAACGTGCTGTAAGCATAATAATTGGTACCGCTGACTCTTTTCGAATGCGACGACAAACAGACCAACCATCTATCTCTGGCAACATGATGTCTAACATAATTAAATCAATTGTATGTTCAGCAAATAATTCTAATGCTTGTTTTCCATCTTCAGCTTCTATCACTTCAAAACCTTCATTGCGAAAATAATCACTAACAATTTCGCGTAGTCTTCTTTCGTCTTCAACAAGTAATACTGTTTTGTTCATCTGACCTATCCCGCCTTTTTACTCTTTCAATCGAATAATACGTTGATTGGAGCTTCCGCGAAATGGAAGTGTTAAGTCTCTTTTTTCAAGTTCAAACCTTCCATCGACCAGAACATCCCCATACTGTAACAACTCTATCATATCATTATTTTGAGAACTCTGTATCTCTTCTAATGTATAACCAGTGTAAATCCATAAGTTTTTTTTCAAAGTTTTCACCGCATTTGCTACTTTCTTCACTTCCGCAGCCTGAAAAAATGGATCTCCACCTGAAAATGTTACATCAGTAAGCGGATTTTTGGCAATCTCTTTCACAATTTCTTCTACGGTCATTTCAGTTCCATTACAAATATTCCATGACTTAGGATTATGGCATCCTAAACAACGATGCGGACAGCCCGCAAAAAACACAACTGTCCGCAATCCTTCCCCATCTACTACACTATCATGAATAATATTCATTACTCTCATTTATGTTTCACCCGATCCTCTTCTTCACTGCGCTTTGCACTATTCCATTTGGACATATCACCTACAAGATATCCCGTAATGCGACGGATTCTTTCTATTTGATTCTCGTCTTCGTTTCCACAGCTTGGACATTCATTTCCAATGACACCATGATAGCCGCAGCATTTGCAACGATCTACTGGGTGATTAATTGATCCATAGCCAACTCCATATTGCGCCATAGCCTGCACGATTTGTTTTAATGCTTTTTGATTATGAACCGCGGCCCCATCTAATTCAATATACGTAATATGTCCACCATTACAAAGCGCATGAAACGGTCCTTCTAAACGGATTTTGTCTATCGCTTGAATGTTGTAATAAACCGGAATGTGAAATGAATTCGTATAGTAGTTATGATTTGTTACACCGCTAATAACCCCAAATTCGTCTCGATCTTTTCTAACAAATTTTCCCGACAGTCCTTCTGCAGGCGTTGCAATTAAAGAGAAATTCAATTGATGTTCTTCCGTTGCCACATCCATTTTCTGTCTCATAAAGGCAACAATTTCCTGTCCAAGATTCCATGAATCTTTGTCTTCTCCATGATGTTTTCCTTTTAAAGCAACTAAACATTCTGCAAGACCAATAAATCCGATACTTAATGTTCCTTGCTTTAAAATTTCAGCGACAGAATCTTCAGGGTGCAAATTTTCTCCGCCCCGCCATACTCCTTGTGAATATAAAAAGTGAAAATCTCTTGCCTTTTTCGTACATTGGTAAGCAAATCGTTCTAGTAGTTGACGAATACCAAGATCGATATAATAATTTAAAGCTTCAAAAAATGCTTCTTTCGAGCCACTAATCAACGCTAGTTTCACTAAATTAATAGAAGTAAACGATAAATTCCCTCTTCCAATTGCAGTCTCTTCCCCATGAATATTGGACATAACACGAGTACGACAACCCATATAACATACTTCGCTTTCTGGACGCCCATCATAATGCACTGCATTAAATGGTGCATCTAAAAATGAAAAATTGGGGAATAATCGTTTTGCTGTCGTCTCTAACGCCAATTCAAATAAATCATAGTTCGGATCACTTTCTTCAAAATTCACACCTTTTTTTAGTTTAAAGATTTGAATTGGGAAAATAGGTGTTTCCCCTTTTCCTAATCCAGCTTGCGTCGCTCGTAATAATTGTTTAATTAACAATCTTCCTTCTTTCGACGTGTCCGTTCCGTAGTTAATAGAAATAAACGGAACTTGCCCACCGCCTCTACTATGCATGCTATTGGAATTATGGATAAAAGCTTCACAAGCTTGATACGTATCATTCTCTGTTTCTTTCCATGCAAACTCTTCTACTTGCTCTTTTGTTAACGGATACGTCCCTAATCTTTTCTTATTTCTCTCAAATGTTTTTCTTACATACGGTGCTAAATCAATATCAAATAACGCAAATGATTGACCACCATGCTGCATGTTTTGATTCGCTTGGAAAATAATCGAAGAAAGTGCCAATGCACTTTTAATATCTTGTGGTTGTCTCATATGTCCATGCCCAGTATGAAATCCTTTCTCAAGCATTTGCGCTAAAGGAATTTGCGAACACGTTGTCGTACCTGTCGCATAAAAATCTAAATCATGTGGGTATAATATATTTTGATTGATTGCTTTTTTCACTTGTTCAGAAAGCAACTGTTCCGTTGCATAATATTTTGCGCTCTCAGATGCGAATGTTCCCATCATTCCCATAGGAGACCGTCCATCAACATTTGCATTTTCTTGTATTAAATCTTGCTCATTCCCGTGGACTATTGTTTCAAACATCTTCACTAATTCTTCTCCACGCGCACTTTGTTTCATCATTTTTCAAACCCCCAACAACATCTTGTTTATTCACTAACAAAATGATACAACATATAGTTCTGGTGAGTCTGTGAGAAATGTAACATTCTTGTGAAAGTTTTTTTAAGAAACTTTGAATTTTTCATTTACAAAAAAGAAATGTGCTCTTTACAAATGTATGGTACAATATATGGGAAAAACTCTTTTTACCCTTTATCAACACATTTGAATAAAGGAGACTGAACTCATGCTTATTACATATCTTTTATTTATCGTTGCCTATTTACTTGGCTCGATTCCATCTGCACTTGTTGTTGGAAAAATTGGTTACGGAATCGACATTCGCGAGCATGGTAGCGGTAATTTAGGAGGAACGAATACATTTCGGACGCTAGGGAAAAAAGCAGGTTTTATCGTTACAATTGCTGACATTTTAAAGGGAACGTTAGCGACAGCTCTGCCGTTAATTTTCGCCTTAGATATCCATCCCCTTTGGTTTGGATTAGCTGCAGTTCTTGGACATGTATACCCAATCTTTGCAAAATTCCGCGGCGGAAAAGCAGTTGCAACTTCTGCTGGAGTRCTCTTATGCTATKCRCCAGTTRTTTTTGCAATATTAGCTGTTATCTTTTTCACCCTTCTATTTACAACGAGATACGTATCGCTTTCTTCTATGGTAACAGCTATCGTAGCTGTTATCGCATCAATTATTGACGGGGATAAAATCTTCATTGTTGCGATGTGTTTATTAGCTGGTATGGTTATTTATAGACACCGTGCAAATATTGGACGAATTATAAATAAAACTGAACCAAAAGCAAATTTGACAAAGAAACAAAAGTAAGGTTGTGACCCACATAACGCAAAAAGAAAACGCAAAGCATATTAATAGCGTCTTTTTGCGTTATTTTTTATACTAAAGAAAAAGCAACATAACTTGGAGGAACTATACATGAATCTTTCCGTAACAAAAGAAGCAGTAAATTGGTATAAAGATGAATTAAACTTACAATCTGGCGATACACTTCGCTTTTTCGTACAATATGGCGGTTGCAGTACTGTTCAAAAAGGACTTTCTTTAGGAATCCGTAAAGACGATCCTGCACATCCTGCTGTTCAAACTCAAGAAGACGGCATTACTTTCTTCGTTGAAGGTGATGATGAATGGTTCTTTGATGGACATGACTTATCCGTTACCTTTAACGACGGTGATGACTTCCCTCAATTTAATTACGAAAAATAAAAAAACGTGGCTTTTGCCACGCTTTTTTATTTTTTCTTAATTTCCTCATATTTCGCATACCACTCTGGATATAATTTCTTAAAGGACACAGGACGAAACCCTTCTTTTTTCGCACAAATATTTGTTGTTGTAGCTGTAATACAAAGATCTCCATCACCGTTATAAATTTCATATCCATATATAACACGAAGGGGACTAACTGAATCAATCCATGCTTTCACGATTGCCTTTTCTCCATAACGCATTGCTTTCCGATATGAAATTTGCAAATCTAATACGGGAGAAATAACTCCTTCTTTCTCCATTTCAATATATGAAAATCCTAATTCTTGTATCAATTTTGTACGCCCTAATTCAAGCCATACTAAATAATTTGAATGGTAAACAACGCCCATTTGATCTGTTTCCGCATAGCGGATCTCGATTTCGTGTTCTGCTACAAACATATCTTTATCTCCTTCTCACTTCTGTTTCCTTACATACATTTAATCATAATACAGTGAAATCAAAAATAAAATAGAAACGGTGGATCTTTTTACTGAAAGGAGCGAATATATGATTCAAATTGTAACCGTTCGTAGTGGTGATAGCGTATATAGCTTAGCGTCAAAATATGGCACTACACCCGAAGAAATTGTAAAAGACAACGGACTCAATCCAGCTGAGACACTTGTTGTCGGTCAGGCACTAATTGTAAATACGAGAGGTAATAATTATTATGTACAGCCCGGAGACAGTCTTTATCGAATTTCTCAAACATATAACGTTCCTCTTGCTAGCTTAGCAAAAGTTAACAATCTATCATTAAAGTCCATTCTTCATGTTGGTCAACAACTATATGTACCAAATGGCTCTAAACGAACGATAGAATCTATTGCCTACTTACAACCTTCTACTATTCCAATTAAAGAAAGTTTAGTGAATGCTACGCGGGCCATCAATCCTTATCTCACATATTTAGCCTACTTTAGCTTTGAAGCATTGCGCGATGGAACGTTAAAAGAGCCGACTGAAACCGCAAAAATTGCTCAAATTGCAGTGCAAGGTCAAACAATCCCAATGCTCGTTATTACAAATATTGAAAATGGAAATTTTAGCGCTGAATTAGCCTCTGTTCTTCTAAGAAACGCTACTATTCAAAATAAATTCATTACAAATATCCTCCAAACAGCTAAAAAATATAATATGCGTGATATTCATTTTGACTTTGAAAATGTTGCACCCGAAGATCGCGAAGCATATAACCGATTTTTACGAAATGTAAAAACACGACTACCTGAAGGATATACGTTAAGCACCACACTTGTCCCAAAAACAAGTTCGAAGCAAAAAGGAAAATTTTTCGAAGCACACGATTACAAAGCCCAGGGGGAAATTGTTGATTTTGTCGTGATTATGACATATGACTGGGGATGGCAAGGAGGACCACCGATGGCTATATCTCCTATCGGTCCCGTGAAACAGGTAATTCAATATGCAAAATCTCAAATGCCTCCGCGAAAAATTATGATGGGACAAAATTTATATGGCTTCGACTGGAAGCTTCCCTTTAAAGAAGGAAATCCACCAGCAAAAGCCATTAGCTCTGTCGCAGCCGTTGCACTTGCCCGTAAATATAATGTTCCAATTCGTTATGATTTTACAGCACAAGCACCACACTTTAATTACTTTGATGAAAATGGTGTACAGCATGAAGTATGGTTTGAAGATGCCAGGTCTGTTCAGAGTAAATTTAATTTAATAAAAGAACAAGGCATTCGCGGGATTAGCTATTGGAAAATCGGGCTTCCTTTCCCGCAAAATTGGCGTTTACTTGTGGAAAATTTCTCGATTACAAAAAAAGGCTGACAACTGTCAGCCTTTTTTACGCATCATATTCAGATTCATCTTTTATTTCACTTTTCAATGAATCAATACTTTCTAAACGGCGTTGATTTTTCGCTTCAATTGCAGCGCGATCTTTTTCATTCGAAACCTCTGCAGTTTCTTTTGCCTCATTAAAGTTATMAATCGTATTTTGTACCATTTCTTGTAGTTTTTCTACATTATCACTTCTGTCATCTGGATTCGCTTTATATTGCTCTGTCATATGAATTCCCTCCTAGTTGAAATATACATACCATGTTAGTTTTCCAAAAACGAATTAGATTATGTATGCACATAAAAAAAAGGAGAATGAAAACATTCTCCTTTTCTTTAACCGTTATCAACAATTGGTTGTTTCCCTGTTTGGTCTTGCATTTGCTTCCCTTTGTTTCCACCGGCTTTTTTCGACTGTGTTCCAATATGATCTGGTGTAAAATCTTTGGAATTCTTCTTTGGATTTCCCATTCTTATCGCCTCCTTATCACTAGTATCATACTAGTGATAAGAATTATTCAGCCTGCTTAAAAAGTTGCATTTCATAACGCTTCTCGATTCGTTCCTCAATCCGTTCAATTGCATCACGATCGTTTAGTAGTTGCCGCTTATTTTCCTTCACAAGTTCTTTAAATGTTCTTCGACGATTTCTTCTCATGCTGCTCATCCTTTCTCCTTCTCTTTCTTACTATAGTTAGTATAAGCAAATGAAAAACTCTTTAATCAGATTTGCAAGAAAATTTTATGTTTTGTCAAAGAAAAGTCTTTTGTTAACAAAAAAATCCATTAGCTGTTCTTAAACAACTAATGGATTCCCAAACATTTTATCCTGCTATTTACAAACAAGTAATATCCTCTCAAAATTCAGCAAAATGAAACAACTTAAGTAGGAGATGAAGAATTCCCCCACTGATTAAAGTTTCACTTTATCATTTCGTTATACTTAAATACTTTTTAATTTCTTCATCCGCATTATCTTTCATTTCTTTGTACTCATTCAGCGCTTGCATGACTGCATCATAACTCTCTAAAATATAATTTTCTAACTTTGTGAAGTCCTCTATGCTTTCAATCATAATTCTAGTTGTCCCTATTTCACTTTTTAAAGCCGGCTCACATTTTAAAGTAGGATATATTCCTAATATGTCTTGTTCTGTCTTTTCAGTTAAAACATATTTTTTTCGCCCTTTTACCTTCACCCTTATAATCGGATAAAAAGCCTTTATATCTAGATAACTTCCAACACTCACATTGCGAATCCATTCTATATCGCGATTATGCTTTACAAGCATTTCTTTTATTAGTGTGTACACTTCGTCTTCTTCAACCGTTTCTTTTTTTGTTTTCTTTTGTCCTTCTTCTTGAATAGCAGCACATTTTTGATACACAGCTGCACATGTGATACAGTCGTCAAGTGCATTATGAGAACTTAAACGAATTCCGAGCATTCTTTTTAAAGTTTCTAACTTATGGTTCGGGGCATGTTTCATATATCTTTTCGCTAAAAAGACGGTATCAATTACTATATTTTTAGGTTCTGGCAATCTAAGCATATTTGCATTACTCTTTAAAAAACGCATATCAAACGAAGCATTATGAGCAACAATGGTATCTTCTCCTAAAAACGCTAAAAATAACGGCAAAACTTCCTGAATCGTTGGAGCATCCGAAACGCGATAATTTGTAATTCCTGTTAAACTCGTAATTCGATTAGGAATAAATCGCTCTGGATTTACAAAAGAAACAAATTGATCTACCAGCTCATGATTACGATACCGAACCGCTGCCACTTGAATTATTCGATCATTATAAGGGTTAAATCCTGTCGTTTCAAAATCAATAACAACATAGTCTCCTGTCAATGGTAAATTCCCCACAATATACGCTCCCCAATCATTATTTTCGATGAAATTTCTTTCATCATATCACGAACAAGCTGCTTAATGAAAAAGAAAAGACAGAAATGACAAATAGTCAATTCTGTCCTCTTTCATTATTTTATTTTCGCAATTCTCTTCTCCATTTCTTTTTGTGTCATCGGTCCGATAAATTTATCTTGAATCACACCTTTTGTATCCACAAAATAAGAAGTTGGAATGGTAATTACTTTATACATTGTTGTAACATTTATATCTTTATCAAGTAAAATAGGAAATGTCAATCCCYTCTCTTCTGCAAACTTTTTCACTTTTTCTTCTCCGTTAGCACGTTCAGAAACCGTATAATTTACAGCAAGGATTTCTACATCATCTTTATGCTTCTTATAGAAAGCTTCCATATCCGGCATTTCCTGCTGACAAGGTCCACACCACGTTGCCCAGAAATTTAAAATAACTTTCTTCCCCTTAAAATCCGATAATTTTACTTTTGTGCCATCTAATTTTGATAACTCAAAATCCGGTGCAATCTTGCCTACTTCAATCCCATTTTTTGCAATGACTTCTTTCATCGCCGCTTCGCTTTTCACTGGTTCTTCCCTTACTTGTTTCTCATTCTTTCCGAGCTGTTCATAAACTGCATAGCTCGCTAAACAAAGCAACACTACAACAATGGTAAGCTTTCGCCACATATACATCATCCTTATCGCTTATCTCATTTTATATATCACTTAAAAATAACAATAGTATTTATACTTTATTTTAGCTTATACGGACAAGCTTGGAAATATTCTCCTTCAAAATAAATAGAATATTCTTAATAAAAATGAAAATCACTTCTTTTTATCATATAATAAAAATAGTTATAATTTGGAAAGGGCGTCATTATTTATGAATAAAACCGTTTTACATTGGTTACAATATGTTATCATTCTCCCCATTTTATTTTTCTCATTGTTTATTACAAGCTGGACTGCTAGCTACTTAAGTATTTCAGAGGACTGGAAACAACATATCGTCTTCACTCCCCAAACAGCAGAAGGCTCCAATCAAATTTATGAAATTGACAAACTGTTGTATGCCTTTAAGTATAATCCAGTTTTTACTACAATTTTTGTATTATCCATTGTCTATTTAATAGGAATTATGATAATTCGCTGGTTATACTGGAGAAAACATAAAACAGGATTAATCGGTTTACAACTCATGATTGTTCTTCCTATTTTTCTTTACACATTACTTGTCACACATTCTACAGGTGCGATAATTGCTGTGGAAAAGAATTGGGAGAAATATTTAGTCTTTTCACCAAAATCAATTACAGATGTAAATCAAATTTATTATATTGATAGGTTGTTATACGCTTCGCAAAAATCGCCTATCTCTAGCACAATTTTTATTCTAAGCTTTCTTTATATAATCGGACTAATCGTTTCTAAAATTTTCACTCAAATACGTTTTCGTAAAAATTTAAATACATGAGGTGATACTCCTGCTGCGATTACTCATCCATCCTGTGACTTTTATTTTTGTTATTTTACCACTACTTTCTATTGTTTATTTCAAATACCTTCATTTGAAATAAGGAGGGTTCTTATGCACTCATTTGAAAAAGCTATTCTCTATATTTTCAGTTTCATATTCTATCCTATTGGTATTATCGGATGGATTATATCCCTATTTAGTAAAGATCCTGAAAGAAGAAAAATCGGCCGTGTTTGCATTTATACRGCTTTGATATCGTTTATTTTATTCACTACACTTGGCATTATTAGCTTTTACTCCATTACAACAATCTCTAGTTCATAATAATCATAGAAAGGACGAATGCTATGGGAGAGCATCCAATTAGTAAAGAACTACGCTATATGCGCATATGTTTTGTCATCTTAATTTTAGTCCTTATATTTTTTGACAGAGGGAAGGTTGTTGAAGTCTCTACAAATCACGACACTCCAAGAATGGATGTACCAACTAATAATATGACACAAATTGCAGAAAATACATTTGCTTTACAAGAAGATGATCCTACAAGTGGTGATAGACATACTATCAAAATTTTCAAATATGATCCGGACACAAATAAGATTATATTAGTAAAAGAATTTAATACCGAAAACTATTCTACATACGAATACAAGCTCAATAAACCAGAATAAAGATAATTGCCCATAAAATGAGGAAGCTAACATCAGTCAGCTTCCTCATTTTGATTGAAAATATTTACTTTTCTCGTTTACTACAACATTTTACTTAGTTTGACACCTTAGATTCTTCAACTTTCTCACGAAGAACCATTTGCAGGATACCACCGTGGCGATAGTAGTCAATCTCAACTTCACTGTCGAAACGTGCTATTACTTCAAATTGTTTTTCGTTTCCTTCTGGGTCAATTGCAACTACTTTTACAAGGTCACGTGGCTTAACTGTTTTATCAATTTGAATTTCAAATGATTCGTTACCAACAAGACCTAATGTTTCTGTACTTTCGCCATCTTTAAATTGTAATGGTAATACACCCATTAGTACTAAGTTACTACGGTGAATACGTTCGAAACTTTCTGCGATAACTGCTTTAATTCCTAAAAGGTTTGTACCTTTCGCAGCCCAGTCACGAGAGCTTCCCATACCGTAATCTTTACCAGCAACTACAAGAAGTCCAGTGCCATCTTCTTTATATTTCATCGCAGCATCATAGATAGATGTTACTTCACCAGTTGGCCAGTAAGTTGTATATCCACCTTCTGTTCCTGGTGCGATTTGGTTTTTGATACGGATATTTGCGAATGTACCACGCATCATAACTTCATGATTACCACGGCGAGAACCATAAGAGTTAAAGTCAACTGGCTGTACGCCATTTTCTAATAAATAGCGGCCTGCTGGTGTATGTTTACCAATTGAACCTGCTGGTGAAATATGGTCTGTTGTTACAGAGTCACCAAATTTACCAACTACGCGTAAACCTGAAAGGGTTTCTACTTCACCTGGTTCTTTTGATAATCCTTCAAAGAACGGTGGATTTTGAATGTATGTTGAGTCATTATCCCAAGTATATAACGCTTCATTTGAAGTTTGGATTTCATTCCAGCGTTCATTGCTGTTAAATACTTGTGCATATTCTTTTTTGAACAATTCAGACGTTACGACGCTTTGAACCACTTCTTCAATTTCTTTAGCTGATGGCCAAATGTCGTTAAAGTAAATCGGGTTACCGTTTGCATCTTTACCGATTGCATCATTTTTCAAGTCGATATCGACTGTACCAGCAAGTGCATACGCCACAACAAGTGGTGGTGATGCTAAGTAGTTCGCTTTTACAAGCGGATGAATACGACCTTCAAAGTTACGGTTACCAGATAGAACAGATGTTACTAATAGGTCATTTGCCGCAATTGCTTCTTCTAATTCTAGTTCTAATGGGCCAGAGTTACCGATACAAGTTGTACATCCGTAACCAACTGTTTGGAATCCTAATTGATCTAAATAAGTTGTTAGGCCTGATTTATCTAAGTATTCCGTTACTACTTTAGATCCTGGTGCTAATGATGTTTTTACATAACCAGGTACTTTAAGTCCTTTTTCAATTGCTTTTTTCGCAACTAAGCCTGCACCAATTAATACATATGGGTTAGATGTATTTGTAC
>NZ_JBFTMC010000059.1:0-25873 GCF_056396765.1 Bacillus sp. 05T22 | reverse complement strand
GTAATAGTATTACCATCTTGTTACAAAAAAACACCGAAACATTACAATTCTTAGTTGCGCTATGTCTTTTTATGTAATAAATCATATACATTTTGACATTCATATATATAACATACACTATAATTCGAAAAGGACAGCTACCTAATATGGAGGCCACTGAAAAAGTCCACTTCATAAGAAAAAGGAGTCCACCACCTACTATATACAGGCGATGGACTCCTTTTTCCTTTCAACATATTGATAAAAATGCATGTTGTTTTTTCAAAGCAAACACTTTTTCAGTGCCTTCGTAATATGGCCGCTGTCCTTTTCAACTTTTTATGAAATTTTCTTTTTCCATATCCCTAACATAAAGGCAGATACAATAGAACCTATTAATATAGAAAGAATATATAGAACTGGTTTATTCACTAATAATATAACAAATATTCCACCGTGTGGCGCTGGCAATGTAATTCCAAATAACATCGATAATGCACCAGCAAGACTTGAGCCAACAACACAACTGACAATTACACGGATTGGATCAGCAGCCGCAAATGGTATTGCCCCTTCTGTAATAAATGATGTCCCCATAATATAGTTTGTAAAACCCGATTTACGTTCTGCTTCTGTAAATTTCGCTTTAAAAAGTGTAGTTGCAAGTGCAATCGCAAGCGGAGGTACCATTCCACCAGCCATAACAGCTGAATGCACACCAAAGTTTCCAGCCTCAATTGCAGCAATCCCAAATGTAAATGCTGCTTTATTAATAGGACCACCCATATCAACAGCCATCATTCCACCTAAAATAAGCCCTAATAGTATAGCATTCGCACCACCTAAACCATTTAACCAACTCGTTAACGCCTCATTTAAAGCAACAACAGGAGGATTTACAACTTTCAACATTAATACCCCTGTAAGTAACAAACCAAGTACCGGATATAATAAAACAGGTTTAATTCCTTCTAATTGTGCTGGTAAACCTGCTAATACTTTCTTTAAACCAAGTACAATATATCCAGCTAAGAAACCAGCAATTAATCCACCTAAAAATCCTGCATTTGCTTGCGCTGCTAAAAATCCACCGACAATACCAGGCATAAACCCTGGGCGATCCGCAATAGAACTCGCAATAAATCCAGCTAATATCGGAACAAGGAATTGGAATGCCCCTTTACCACCAATTGACATCAATGTTTCTGCAATCGGCCCTTTCGTATCGATACCACCAAAGAAAAAGGCTAGTGCAATTAAAATACCACCACCAACAACGAAAGGTAACATGTTACTAACACCATTCATTAAATGCTTATATATACCAAATCCTTTTTCCTTCTCTGGCCCCTCTACTTTTCTATTTTCTTTTATTCCTTTAAAAATCGGGGCTTCTTGATTCACAGCTCGATTAATTAGCTGATCTGATTTCCGAATACCATCTGCAACCGGTACTTGAATAACATGCTTTCCAGCGAAGCGATTCATTTCTACTTGTTTATCCGCCGCAACGATAATAGCTGTTGCACGCTCAATATCCTCTTTCGTTAATCCATTTTTCACACCAGTAGAACCATTTGTTTCGACCTTAATCGCAATTCCTAATTCTGCTGCCTTTGCCTTTAGACTGTCCGCAGCCATATATGTGTGAGCGATACCAGTCGGACAAGCTGTTATTGCTAACACATATGGTTCATTTCCTTCCGGTTTTGTTACTTCACTTTGCTCATCTTCTTGTTCATTTTCTTTTTCATCGAACAAATGAAGAAGCTCCTCTTCACTTTTTGCTTCTAACAGTTGTTTGCGAAACCCTTCATCCATTAATAACGTAGATAGACGAGATAGTGTTTCTAAATGTGTATTGTTTGCTCCTTCACTAGCCGCAATCATAAAGAATAAATGAGCTGGTTGTCCATCAAGCGACTCATAGTTGACACCGCTTACACTTCGTCCAAAGCAAATAGCTGGTTGTTTGACTGCTTTTGTTTTGGCATGTGGAATAGCAATCCCTTCACCAATTCCAGTTGTACTCTGCATTTCACGCTGTAAAATAGCCTCTTTAAATTCCTCTTGGCTATTCAATCTTCCTGCCTTTTCTAGTTTCTCTACTAATTCATCGATGACAGCTTCTTTTGCTGAAGCTGTCAAATCCATGATAACGGTATCCCTTTTTAAAAGTTCTGTAATTTTCATATTCTGTTCCCCCTACCGCTTTGTAATCATTACTTGCGATAATAATTCCTCTACTTTATCTTTCGTACATAAATCAGCTGAAAAAGCTGTTGCACTTCCTGTTGCTACACCATAACGAATTGCTTCTTCAACATCTTTTGTTTTTTCATATATCCCCACAAAACCTGCAACAAGAGAGTCTCCCGCTCCGACAGAATTGATAACTGTTCCTTTTGGTACGGTTGCCTCATATATTCCTTTACTTGTAAATAATAAAGCTCCATCTCCTGCCATAGAAACAATTACATTCTGTACACCTTGTTCAATTAACTTTTTTCCATATGGAATAATTTCTTCTACTGTTGAAAGCTTTTCTCCAAATAATTCTCCAAGCTCATAATGATTCGGCTTGATTAAAAATGGCTTATTTTGAATCACATACTGAAGCGCACTTCCGCTCGCATCAACAATGACGTTAATGTGACGTCTTGCCCCAAAAGCAGCAATCGTTTCATAAAATGTTTTTGGAATCGATGCCGGAATACTACCAGCTAACACAAGATAATCACCAGCCTGCATATCTTCAATTTTGTTCATCAACTGCCCGAGCTGCTCATCCATAATAACAGGCCCTTGCCCGTTCAGTTCTGTTTCTTCCTGTCCCTTTATTTTCACATTAATACGCGAATCTCCATCTACATGAACAAAATTCGTCCTAACACCTTCACTTTTCAAAACATCTTCAATAAATTGACCTGTGAATCCGCCTATAAAACCAAGCGCTGTATTATCTATTCCCATCCGATGAAGCACACGGGATACATTAATCCCTTTCCCACCAGGAAATTTCATATCGTTTTCCGCTCGATTGACAGTTCCCAGTGTGAAATACTCTGCTTGAACAACATAATCAATCGATGGATTTAAAGTAACTGTATAAATMATCGTTTATCAACCTCAATTACATTTGTTTTTCGTTTATATTCTTCTTGCTCTTCTTCTAATGCATTTGTAATAATTGTCGCTTCTTCAATACTTGCAATTTTCGCAAATGCAACTTCGGCAAATTTACTTTCATCTATTAAAAAATAACCTTCATTCGCTAATGTTAACGCCCTTTTTTTCAGCAATGCTTCTTCAGGATCAGGTGTTGTATATCCAAGCTGTTCATGTACACCATTCGCCCCTAAGAAACACTTATCAAATCGATACTGCTGCATACTTTCCTGTGCCATCGCACC
The DNA here is from genome assembly GCF_056396765.1 of Bacillus sp. 05T22. Lineage (NCBI taxonomy): Bacteria > Bacillati > Bacillota > Bacilli > Caryophanales > Bacillaceae > Bacillus > Bacillus sp. 05T22. The sequence continues at coordinate 22,481 of NZ_JBFTMC010000059.1, read as the reverse complement.
AATTAAAGCCTTTGTTCGACTCTTCATCATCCCACCAAGCAAGTAAGCACGAATATTATTTTCAACTAGCGCTTCAATATGCATAAGTCCATTTGTTACAACTGTAACTTCTTTCTCTATTAAATACGGAATCATTTCAAACGTTGTACTTCCCGCATCTAAATAAATACAATCACCTTTTGCTACAAAAGACGCAGCATGCTTAGCGATTTGTTTTTTCACTTGAATGTTTTTGGCTGATTTTTCAACCATCGTAGGCTCTTCACCTTTTCCAGTTAATACAGCAGCCCCGCCATGGACTCTTTTTAATAAACGCTCTTTCTCTAATTGCGCTAAATCACGACGGATTGTTGATTCTGAACTTTTTGTTTCTTCCACCAACTGTTGTAATTTCACTACTTTTTTCTCTTTCACAAGCTGTAAAATTAGCTGATGACGTTCAGGAGTTAACATATCACTCACCTCTTCTTTAATTACAGTATAATGAAATCGGATTCAAAAATCAATCAAAAACATTCAAATTCATTCAAATAAAGCCACTAAACCGTTCAATAACATTCAAAGAACCTTCTTGATACGTATCAAGAAGGTTCTTTGAATTATCTTTATCCTTTATAATGAAGCTCTATAAATCTCTACTACATCTTTTTTATTTAATTTTTTAAAATGACCAAATTCACCATAAACCATCGCTTTTTCAGCCATTACATCAATTTTCTCTTCTCCAATTTCATAGTCAGCTAAACGAGACGGTGCTTCAATAGATGTCCAGAAGCTTCGCAACGCTTCGATACCTTCCACCGCAATTTCCTTATCCGTTTTCCCTTCCATCTCTATATGAAACACACGCATCGCAAATTGTTTAAACCGATCTACATTTCCATCTAAAACATGCTTCATCCAATTTGGGAATAAAATCGCTAAACCACCGCCATGTGGAATATCATACACAGCTGAAACGGCATGCTCAATATTATGCGTTGCCCAATCACCGCGGACACCCATTGCTAAAATGCCATTTAGCGCCATCGTTCCACAATATAAAATTGTTTCTCGATGCTCATAGTTTTCTAAATCGTTTAAAAGTTTCGGGGCTGTTTCAATGACTGTTTTTAAAATAGATTCACAATAGCGGTCTTGTAATTCTGTATTTGAACCTTGATGAAAGTATTGTTCTAATACATGAGACATAATATCAACTATACCATAAATAGTTTGATTTCTTGGTACAGAAGCTGTATGCGCTGGATCTAAAATAGAAAACTGTGGGAACGTAACAGGACTACCCCACCCATACTTTTCATTCGTTTCCCAATTTGTAATAACAGACCCTGCGTTCATCTCAGAACCTGTCGCTGCAAGAGTTAGTACTGTACCAAATGGTAAAGCTTCATTTGCAAATGCTTTCTTTGTCACAATATCCCATACATCACCATCATATTTACTACCTGCAGCAATTGCTTTCGTACAATCGATGACACTTCCACCACCGACAGCTAAAATAAATTCAATATCATTTTCTTTACAGATTTGAATTCCTTTATTTACAGTAGATAAACGTGGGTTCGGCTCAACGCCTGTTAATTCAAAAATTTCCGCATCAATTTCGTTTAATATAGAGATTACATTATCATATACGCCATTTCGTTTAATACTTCCCCCGCCATATACGAGAAGAACCTTTTTACCATACTGAGGAATCTCTGTTTTTAATTGTTCTAATTGCCCTTGCCCAAAAATAAGCTTTGTCGGATTACGAAATATAAAATTTTGCATAATTCCCTACCCATCCTTCCAATATAAAAGTTACTATACTTTTGTATAACATATTTTGTTCATTTCACAAAAATATTTGCTTCATAAAGTGAATCTTTCCTCAGTGAAAGTTAGCCCTCACCAATCAGATTTCCCCTCCCCCTACCTTCTTCACCTCTCTTTAAATCTTGAGTTGTGGGATATTACTACCTATGAATAGTGGAATAAAAAAATCCCAGCCCAAAGGCTGAGATTTTTTATTGATAATACGGTGAAATCATTAAGTAAACAATAACACCAGAAAGACTTACGTATAACCAAATTGGCATCGTCCAACGTACAATCTTACGATGACGAGTCAATTGGTTTGTAAAACCATATACAAGCGAGAATAATGCAAGCGGTACAATAATTGCCGCAAGGAAAATATGCGTAATTAAAATAAAGAAGTACACATATTTAATGATACCTTGCCCACCAAAATGCGTTGCTGGTGCTAAATAATGATACGATAAATATGAAACACAAAATAGCAATGTTGTTGTAAATGCCGCAAGAATAAAACCTCGGTGCATCTTTACATTCTTTTTAATAATAGAAAACAATGCTGCCAATAAAAATACAAATGTAAAGCTATTAAAAATTGCATTTAACATCGGCAAGATTGTTACATCAAAATGTACCTTCCCTTTGTAGCCAACAGGTCCAAAAAACAAAAATAAAATAATCGCATTGACAACTACAGAAAGCGTTATCACAATAGGAGCATAGCTTTTCTGATTCGTTGATTGATCTATCAAATTGTTCACTCCCTCTTCCTCTTCTACATATGTACAGTTAACTACACTATTTTAACATATTATTCATAGTGCAAATGTGACAATACTTTGACACACTGAAATCAAACAAAGAAAAAATCCTTCTTAATCATACTTCTTAAGAAGGATTTTATCGCTTTATTATTGAAATAGCAATTCGTTTAGTTTTTGTTAAAAAACATGTCACTATATGCTTGAAAAATCTCTGATACTTGATATCCCATTAAAGAAATTGCTGTTAATGAAAAGAAACCAATCATAAGAAATCGAAACCACATATTATTCTCCTCCTTGTATTTAGCTTATAAACAATACGCTGTATTACAAGTCGGATAGCAATCTCCTTCTTCGGCTTCTTTTTTCTTCACAATGGCTGTTATAAACCGAATCATAAAGAATGTGATAAAAGGAAGTTCCGTCTGTTTTATATTGGCATAGTTGAGCAACGGTTCCCGCTCTAAATCGGACGGAGATGAGAAGGAATAGAACATACCTTGCTCTTCCATGTACACAATAACAATTTTCAAACAAAATAAAATTCCAAGAAATGAAACAATATCTTGCCAATCTGTTGTATACAATACATTATAAAGATCCAATACGTACTCTTCCATTATCACCCCTCCTTCCTTTTTTACCATTTTCCTCGTCCGCATATAAAAAGTCAAGAAAAATGTTTTATATACACTGTGGCAATAGTGATTACATAATTTCCACTTGCACTTCTTGTTCTTGTAATATTTGAACGATTAACTCAAGCACTATTTTTTGCAGTAACTGATACCTAACTAATCCATTACTTTGCTCATTAGAACACCCCATTGTATATTCAATTCGCTGCACAACATAGCCTTCTACCAACAACTTCCCTTTTTCAATTGTTACTGAATTCTCTTTTGATTTTAGAACTTTTTGAGAAAAAAATTTACTATCTGTCAAAACAATTTCTTGTAAAACTTCTTTAATTTCTACTTCTTCTTGAAACATCACTCTTTCTTCTAAACTAATTTCCGTTTTATACTTCCCTATTTCAACTGGCAGTTTCGTCGTTACATAATTACTGCTTTTTTTCTCGTTTCTCTGCTTTAAATTCAAATTGTGTATAGGAACCCATAAAGATTGCTCTAACTGATTTTCCCCGCTATGTTTTATATAATTCTCACTCGAAAATTCTAGAAAAATCCTCTTTTCAAAAAGCTTTGAAGAAATTAAACGACAATATGGCTGTTCGTTATAATGATGTACCGTAGCTAACAACTTTGTATCTAACTCACGAAATGTTTCATTCTCTTCGTTTTGAAATGCAAATACTTCTTCATTCGTACTACTCACAATAGGTGAGATTAAAAAATCAGTCACTTCAGCAATGGTGGAAAATGGTATTTCCACTGTCATGAGACATGCTAATCTTCCTTCTTTTAATTCAGGAGGTGAATTATCTTCCTTCTCGATCTCTGAGAATAGATTTTCTTCCATCCCGATCCCTGAAGGTGAACTTTCTTCCACTTCACTCTCTGAAAATAGATTTTCTTCCATCCCGATCCCTGAAGGTAAACTTTCTTCCACTTCACTCTCTGAAAATAGATTTCCTTCCATCCCGATCTCTGAAGGTGAACTTTCTTCCACTTCCAGCTCCGAGATGATTTTATGCTCAGAAAAAATTTTATCTATCATTTTATTACTAATCCATGGCTTATTCATCGTCAATCACTTCCTAACTGATGAATTGAAAGACTTACGTATTTTTTTAAACCCATAATCGTTTCAACATTATATATGTTTTATAATAAAAAAAAAGACATCAACTTTTATTATAAAAAAAGACGATGTCTGTCTATCTTTCAAACTTGTACTTGCTGTACCTGTAAGATGTTCAAAGTAAGATCTAGTACGATTTTACAAAGTTTGCTACATGACTCGTTCAAATTTGTTAAACATGGTGAAAAATCAAACTCATAAAAATTAGCTCTGACTAATTCACAATACGGTTGTTTATTATAAAAAACTGGATTTCCAAAAGAATTTGTATCTAACTGGGGTAAATAGCCACCCTTAGGATTAATCAAGTGGGATGTAGTATCTAAAAAAGCTACCAATAAAGGCTGTATTATAAAATCACCTGCTGTCAAATCTAGGAATCTAGAAAACGAAATATTAACAATCCGACTATACAATAATCCATTACACTGATCAGCAACATATTCAATGCTATTTCGAATATAGCCCTCTACAAATAATTTTGCTCTTGTGACTCGGCGATAATTGGTACCTAGTACCGACGTAAACGCTACAGGAACTAACTTACAGTGTGTTAAAAATACATTTTTCAACACACGTTTAATTTCGATTGCCAAAGGATCCAATGAAATATTTGCTTCTACAACAACTTGAATTGTTCTCTCTGCTAATACAACCGGGATTTTTACAATTGATGTTGTCGCTGAACTTTCTTCCACTTCACTCTCTGAAAATGRATYTTCTTCTATTCCAATCCATGAGGGGGCATTTTTTTCCAYTYCACTCTCTGAAAATGAATTTTCTTCTATTCCAATCCATAAAGAGTCGTTTTTTTCCAYTYCACTCTCTGAAAATGAATTTTCTTCTATTCCAATCCATGAGGGGGCATTTTTTTCCACCTTCAGCTCAGTGCTTATTTTATGCTTAGAAAAAATTTTATCTATTGGTTTATTACCGATCCATGGTTTATTAGCGATCCACGGTTTATTCATCATCAATCACTTCCTAACTGATGAATTGAAAAACATATGTTTTTCAACATTATATATGTTTTATAACACTTATAATCTAATTCATCTTTCATATGACCGAAAAAGGATTTCATTGGGGCATTATCTAGACAGCTTCCTCTACGTGACATAGACTGTCTAATCCCCATCTCCTTTAGTTGTTTCATTTATATTTTATTAAAAATAATTTTACTCATTTCCCGTATCTCACTTTTATCATTGTTTCCATATGTCTATCATTTTTCATAGAATATCCTAACTTCTATCCATTTGTTTTTACCACTAATTGACAAAATTATTCAAATTATATAACATAAATTTATCGACATGATATGCAATGCATGTACTTTTTATTCATATTTTATTGTTGATAAAAGATTCTACAGAACTACTCTAAGTAATTTTTACTTTTACTTACCAAGATGAGTATCATTTTTGGTATTTTTTGTGTTCATTCCGAAAAAGCCTCGTCTTCATGTTCTGAGAACAGAAAATGCTTAATCGAGGGATTTTTCTCGTTCCCCCGGATTTATCAATTTAACCATTAATGAGACAGAAAAACTCATTAATGGAAATGGAGTAATGTATCAAAATATGGAGGGGTTATTTATGTCTGTCTATGCACCACAAGAGATTACTGAATTGGCCGCGAATTCGGGTCAAAAAAAAGCACTTTTACCGCTACTACCTATGTTGATTTTAGGTTTTTTTGGCGGCGCTTTCATCGCGTTAGGTTATTTACTTGATATTCACGTCATTGGAACAATGCCAAAATCTTGGGGTTCCTTTACTAGTTTTCTAGGAGCCGCTGTTTTCCCTATCGGCCTAATTCTAGTTATTCTTGCCGGTGGTGAACTAGTGACCGGTAATATGATGACCGTACCTATCGCTTGGTTTTCAAAAAAAATTCCTTTCTCTAAAGTATTAAAAAATTTACTAATTGTTACAATTAGTAATTTTTTGGGTGCTGTATTTGTAGCTTATTTTTTTGGCCACATCGTTGGATTAACAGAGGGACAATTTTTAGCAAAAACTTTATCTATCGCTCAAGCAAAACTACATGATACACCGTTACAGGCATTTGTCTCTGCTATTGGATGTAACTGGCTTGTTTGCCTAGCAGTTTGGCTCAGTATGGGTAGCAAAGAATTCGCAGGAAAAGTGATTGGTATCTGGTTTCCCGTTATGACTTTCGTTGCAATTGGCTTCCAACACGTTGTTGCCAATATGTTCGTTATACCAGCCGCTATCTTTGCAGGGCATCTAACTTGGATGGAATACTTACCAAATTTCATTGTCGTCTTCTTTGGGAACTTAGTCGGCGGTATGCTATTTGTAGCGCTCCCTTACTTCTTGGCTTATAACAACCGAGAGCAATCAAAAAGCAAAACAACGGAATTAAAGAAAAAATCTGTAACTGCTTAGCAAAAAGAATTTAAGAGAAAACCTATAGTACACTTGTTCTCTTCTCTTTTATACGTTATAATAACAACTTAAATAGCATTATTTACATATGAGGTGAAGATATGAATAAAACAGAATTAATTAAAAATGTAGCACAAACAGCTGAAATTTCTCAAAAAGAAGCTACTGTAGTTGTGCAATCTGTAGTAGAATCAATCACAAATACTTTAGCTGCTGGTGAAAAAGTACAACTTATCGGATTTGGTACATTTGAAGTTCGTGAAAGAGCTGCTCGTACAGGCCGTAACCCACAAACAGGTGAAGAAATGCAAATCGCAGCTTCAAAAGTACCTGCATTTAAAGCTGGTAAAGAACTAAAAGAAGCAGTAAAATAATAAAAAATAGCCTTCTCGCTTATGAGAAGGCTATTTTTTATGTTTAAAATGTTATATTCTTCGTTTATGCTCTCTAATTAATGAAATTAACTCCATTATAAAAAGACTCGTCAAACTTATAATCCTAATTGGATAATTAATAAAAGCCCTTCATGTGAGCTAAATAACATTGGAACTACCCATGGATAAACAACATTTCCAGGTACATTTACTAAAATTAAATTTTAAAATAACACTGTGTATAAAAGTATCAACACAGATAAAAAACTTTTCCATGAAAAAATAAAAAACAAGCTAGATCCAATACTAGCTTGTTCTATCACGCTTTTGAGAATCGTTCAAACACTGTCATTAACTCTTCAATTGCTTCGTCTCCATTACCATCTTTAATAGCATTCGAAACACAATGATTTGTATGATTTTTAAGTATCCCCATACCAACCTTCTTCATTGCAGCATTAATAGCTGAAATCTGCACTAAAATATCAACACAATAGCGATCATTTTCAATCATATTCTGGATACCACGTACTTGCCCTTCAATTCTCTTTAACCTATTCATGATTTGTTCTTTTTCTTTATCCGATCTATGGGTAGTAACCTCTGCTTTTTCATTATGATCCATTTTATCACCTTCTTAAAGTTTATCCTCATCCATAAGGAACAATGCCCCCATGAGTATACCAATTATAGCATTAAACTTACATATGGTGATACCCTATATAAGAATCAAATAACAACCTATATCCTCTATTTATTCGTTACTTATATGACAGAACTCAACTACGAAAGCAATTCCCACACAAGTTCACTTCTACTAAAAAACAACGATTAGAATAAATTGCTTACAAAGCGCAGTGCCTTACTTAAAGCAGTTGGCACTACTGATGCATGATTCTCTCCCTCAGCTTCATAAAATGCAAATCGAAACTTATTATGTTGCAAGTTCATTAAACGCTCAGATAATGCATTTGCATCTTGAACCATATGATCTCTTTCTAATGCTCCCACTGTCAGAAAGACTCCGACTTCAGAACTCGCTCTACTCAGTTCATTTATAAACGCTGCTTCCTTTTCAAGAATAGACTTGTTATTCCACCAAATCGATGGGCTACTGATGAAATAATTTTGAAAAGCATTTATATTTGTAAATAATACATGTAAAGCAAATAATCCACCAAGTGAATGTCCAAATATTGTTTGTCTTTCTTTATCAATCTCAAAATCCTTTTCAATTTGTGGCTTCAATTCATCTTGAATAAATTCTAAAAACTCATTCGCTCCTCCTGACTTAGGCCACGGTTTCCCATCAGGTTTCGGCGGTGCATCCACCGAAGGTGAAGAAGGGGTAAAATCGTAGCACCTTTCAGAAGCCGCAAAAACTCCTTCGATTGGATAACCAACACCAACAATAATCGCTGGTGCCACTCCTGTTTTTTCTGCTCTTACCGATTGAATCTTCATAGCTTCTTGGAACGTTTGAAAAAATGCATTTCCATCTAATACATAAATCACGGGATATCCAGATTCTGGAGCGGGTTGCTTTGGCTTCGAAATATAAATTTGATATTCACGATTTCCTAGTTTCGAATCCATCTTCCACTGCTCTGTATTCGAAATAGTAACATCCTTTTTTTCAATACTAGTATTCATGTGATTCCCCCTCCTTTTATCATTTTAGCTAGTTACATATATTTCAGTATTTTCTTCTTGGAACAGACTATCATAACCGAAACATACAGGAGCACCATTATATGGGTCTATCATGACGCGTGCGTCAATATGAAATACATTTTTTAACACTTCATTTGTAATAATATTTACCGGGCTTCCAGTTGTCACGATTTTCCCTTCTTTCATTGCAATAATCTCATCTGAGAATCGCGCTGCATGATTAATGTCATGTAAAACCATAACAACTGTGCATTTATGGTCTCTGTTTAACCGTTCAATAATTTGCAATACTTCTAATTGATGAGACATATCAAGATATGTAGTCGGTTCATCTAATAATAGAACTTCCGTTTCTTGTGCTAATGCCATCGCTAACCATACTTTTTGCCTTTGTCCACCGGATAAATTTGCAATTTGGCGTTTGCGAAAAGCAGTCGTTTTTGTAATATCCATCGTCCATTCAATAATTTCTTTATCTTTGGATGATAATTTATTTACATTGTTTCGATGTGGATAGCGTCCATAAGAAATCAATTCTTCTACCTTAAGCTCTCCCGGAGCAATTGGGTTTTGCGGAAGTAATGCTAGCTGCTTCGCAATTTGTTTTGTAGGAATTGTAGTTAAATCTTGTCCTTGTAAATACACTTTTCCACTTTTTTGTTTTAAAATTCGGCCCATTGTTTTTAATAATGTTGACTTTCCACAACCATTTGGACCAATAATTGTGGTGACTTTTCCTTTTTGTATTTCTACATTCAAATCACGAAACACCGTGAATTTTTCATAGCTCGTTTCTAAATTCTCAGCGCTTAGAACCTTCACTTTCTATCACTCCTCTTACTCCTCTTACGCCTTTGCTTTGTATAACAAATATAGGAAATATGGTACACCAACAATCGAAATTACAATCCCAACTGGTAATTCAGCTGGTGCAAAAACAGTTTTTGCAATAAAGTCCGAAGTAATCACGAGTAACATTCCAATTGCACCGCATACAGGAATTACATGATTATGATGAATGCCGACCAGACGTTTCGCAATATGTGGTGCCATTAGACCAATAAATCCAATGCTTCCTGAAATAGAAACACATGCACTCACTAACCCAATACTACTTAATAATAAAATCGATTTTTCTCTTTCTACTGAAACTCCTAAACTTGTTATACTCGTCTCTTCCAATTGAAATAAGTCGAGTAAATACGCTTTTCTTTTGATAATTGGAATTAAGATAATGAGCCATGGCAACATAGCAATAATATACTTCCAGTTTGCATTATATATACTTCCCGAAACCCACACAGCAGCCATTTCAAAGTCAGTTGCTTTCATCTTCAATGATACATACATAGAAAATGCTCCGAAGCCTGAACCTATCGCAATCCCTGTTAGCAAAAGACGCTGTGAATCTAATTTTCCACTTCGCCAAGAAAACATATAAATTAATATAGCAGCACCTAGCCCGCCGACTAGACCAAACAATGGCATCATCATAATAGAAATCCAATCTGTGCTTTTCATTTGTCCTTGGAAGAAAAACATAAAGATCACAATTGCAGTACCCGCTCCCGCATTAATCCCTAAAATACCAGGATCAGCTAAACCATTTCTTGTAACCCCTTGAATAACAGCACCTGCAATCCCAAGACCTAATCCTACTAATCCTGCGATTACGATTCTCGGAAGCCTAAAATCAAATATAACTAAATCATGTTCAGGTACAGGGTCAATCCGAAATATTGTTCGAAATACGTCTGTAATCGTAATGTCAAACGTACCATTCGTTAAACTAATATAAATGGCACTCAAAATTAAAAATATAATAATCCCCATTGTCATTACAAAACGCTGACTTGAACCTTTAAGCATGCTTCTCTCCTCCTCTTGTTCGAATTAAATAAAGGAAGAAAGGAATTCCAATTAAAGACGTAACGACTCCTATCGGTGTTTCAAATGGATAATTTACAAATCTACTTAATACATCACATAAAGCTAGAAAAACCCCACCAATTACCCCAGCACAAGGCACGATCCATTTATAATCTACCCCGATTAAAAAGCGAGTAATATGAGGGATAATTAATCCTACAAAACCTATTTTTCCAACTAAAGCAACCGCAGTACCTGTTAAAAATACAACAGATAGAATTGCAGTAGCTTTTACAAGCTTTGTACGCTGTCCTAAATTAATAGAAACCTCTTCTCCTAACGAAAGAATCGTAATAGATTTTGAAATTAGAAGGGCTAAAATAATGCCAACTATACCGAAAGGAATTGTTAACTTAAGTACATTCGGATCCACTTGATCTAATCTTGTGTTATACCAAAAACTAATATTTTGAGAAACTTGAAAATAGGAAGCAATCGCTGCAGAAATACTACTTAAAAATGTCCCTATAACAGTTCCTATAATCGCCAATCGAACTGGTGATAATCCGTTTCGAAGCAGTGAACCAAAACCAAAAACAATTCCTGCCCCTAATGCCGAGCCAAGCATAGAACATAAAATCATACCAACTGAAGACATTCCAGGAAGAAATACCATACACATTGTAATCACAAAAGCTGAGCCATCCGTCACACCCATAATAGAAGGGGATGCAAGATAGTTCCTTGTCATCCCCTGCATAAGTGCTCCTGATATGGCTAGAAATGCTCCGACTAAAAGAGCTGCAACTACCCTTGGTAAACGAGAAGTAATAATAATATTATGATTTACATTTCCTGAATCAAAATGAAACAATGCATTCCAAGCTGTTTCAAAATCGATATTTTTTGCCCCATATAAAATAGATAGCATAACTGTAAGTAAAATAAATATGGGCGCTAAGCATAAAATTATCATTGGTACTGCATTTATTTTCCGCATATCATTCAACGCACCTTACCTATTTAATTATTTAGATAAATTTTTCACTGCTTCTTTTAAAAATGCTGTTTTACTCCAAGCAGTACCACCTTGCGCGATTGGATCAACAGTATTTACAAATACTTTTTTATCTTTTACAGCATTCATACTTTGCCAAATTGGATTACTTTCTAATTCTTCTAATACTTTTGGTTTATCATTTTCGCTTGCCTCATATTGCAAGAATACATAATCCGGATTGATTTCAGCCAGTTTTTCTAAAGAAATTTTTTCTTGTGCTTTTACAGATTTAATTTGTTCTGGAACAGTTAATCCTAGATCTTTATAAATTACAGGATTGAAGTATACTCCTTCTGGATAAAGGTATAAGCTATTCGCTCTTAGTCTTATTACAAGCACCTTTTTATCTTTTAATTTATCTCCAATCTTTTCTTTTGCTTTTGCGGCATCAGCTTTATAATCTTTAATAATTTTTTCTGCCTTATCTTTTTTACCAGAAAGTTCCCCCATCAGCTTTAAATTATCTTCCCAATCTGTTGAAACATGTGATATTGGAATCGTTGGAGCTATCTTCGTAAACTTTTCACCAGCCTCTGGTGGGAATTTTGAACTAGATGTAATTACATCTGGTTTTAATTGAAGTAATGTTTCAAAATTCGGTTGCATTTTCTCCCCGATAGATTTTGCACCTTCTAAATTTTTCGCAACGTTCGCTGGTAACTTTCCACTTACAGTAATTGCTCCTACTGGTTTAATACCAAGTACCGCCGCATCCTCMATTGATTCTAAACTAGCAGTTACAATGTTCGTTACTTTCGCGGGTACTGTATATTCTTTTCCTAAGTATGTAATCTTTCGTGTCTCATCTTTTTTCGTTTCAGTTGCTTTCGATTCTTGTTTTTGTTCGCCTGAGCTTTTTTCCGTGCTGTTACATGCTGCAAGACCTACGCTTAATACTGTAACCATCCCTAGTGTAAATAATTTCTTATTCATGTTTATAAATACTCCTCTCCAAATTTGTAATCYTTAAATATAGTATTTTAGTGAAATATTCTTTCCATGTATCCCCTTACAATACATCTATTTAAAACTGCAAATCATTTATTTCACTTCCCCTAATAATAAATTATCTTCTACTCTTATTAAATGATAATGATTATCGTTACTAATTATATAGTTATAAATGAATTATTTCAAGAATGATTTGAAAAATTTTAACAAAACAAATAAAAAAGCAGTATCTATCCTTCATCCAAGATAGATACTGCTTTTTTATTTTTTCTAAAATTCCATATGTAATTCAACAGGACAATGATCTGACCCCATTACTTCACTATTGATTTTCGCATCAACAATTTGATTTTTTAATCTTTCAGAGACGACGAAGTAATCTAAACGCCAACCAATGTTTTTCGCTCTTGCATTCATACGGTAAGACCACCATGAATAAGCCCCTTCTTGATCAGGGTATAAATAACGATATGTATCGATAAATCCTYCATCCACAATCCGAGTAAATTTTTCTCTTTCTCGATCTGAAAATCCTGGATTTTTCCGATTTGTTTTTGGATTTTTTAAATCGATTTCTTTATGTGCCACATTCAGATCACCACAAAGAATAACAGGCTTCTTTTTATCTAATTGCTTAATATAAGATAAAAAGGCATCCTCCCATTCCATTCGGTAATCTAAACGTTCTAACCCTCTTTTGGCATTCGGTGTATAGAGCGTTAACAGATAAAAACCCTCAAATTCTAATGTAATTAATCTTCCTTCCTGATCATGCTCTTCAATCCCTAAGCCATATGTAACAGAAAGCGGTTCTTTTTTTGTAAAAATAGCAGTTCCTGAATAACCTTTTTTCACAGCATAATTCCAGTATACATAGTACCCTTCAGGATTTAGATCGATTTGTCCACTCTGCAATTTAATTTCTTGTAAACAAAAAATATCCGCATCCGCTTCCTCTAAGTATTCTATAAAACCACCTTTTGCAATAACTGCTCGTAAACCATTTACATTCCACGAAATAAATTTCACTTTTTGTTCCCCCTCTTGATGTCATAGCATTAATACTCGCCTCATATTTTTATTTTCTGCTTACATGCTAACACAAAATAAAGAGACTATCATTTTTTCACCTTTGTAATCTTGCTCTTACATTCGTAAATGCGTACATGTGTACTTTTTTCAGGGCATACTAATTTTGGAGGTGATCCTATGCCAAATGAAAGATTACAATTAGAAACAAGTGTAAATGATGAGGGAAACATCCATGTTCGCTTTTTAGGTGATGAGACACCACCTGAGAAATGGGTTCGCGCTACAGTAGCGAGATATGTAAGAGAATGGTTTGATTTAGATACGGATCTAACTCCATTTTACGATTTAGCAAAAGACGATGTACTTCTGTCTACACCAATCAACGAATATTACGGACTCCGTAATATGGGAATCCCTAATTTATTTGAGGCACTATGTTGGGGTATTCTTGGTCAACAAATTAATCTCACATTTGCATATACGTTAAAAAGACGATTTGTTGAATCCTTCGGCGAACATATCGAATGGAATGGACAGAAATATTGGATATTCCCATCACCAGAGGTCATCGCAAATCTAACAGTAAAAGATCTAACAGAATTAAAAATGACTACGAGGAAATGTGAATATCTTATTGGTGTCGCAAAACTCATTACACAAGGCAACCTAAGTAAAGAATCGTTCATAAAAAGCGGCCTAAAAGATGCTGAGAAAACATTAACCGACATACGTGGTATTGGACCATGGACAGCAAATTATGTTTTAATGCGTTGTCTAAGATTCCCGTCTGCTTTTCCAATTGATGATGTAGGCCTACAAAATGTAATTAAGCTTTTAACAGGATCAGATCAAAAACCAACAAAAAAAGAAATAAGAGAGTATGCTTCAGCATGGAAGAATTGGGAATCCTATGCGACCTTTTATTTATGGCGAGTTCTGTATTAAATTCTTTAACACAACAATTGATAGGTTCATTTCAATAAGTAAAACCTATCTATTGTTCATATCATAAATCAACTGTAATCAATCGTGTAAAAACTTCACGCATACTGGGTCTGGCACTATCACATCTGACTGTAAAAATATTAATTGTCCTGTAGTCTCATTTCTAGAAAATAACACAAGGCTACTAGATTTCTCATTAGAAACAACCATAAACTTTTCAGCAGGATCCAAAACAAAATCTCGTGGCCAATCCCCTTTTGTCGATACAGTTTCAATAAAAGTAAGCTTCCCTAAGTCCTAATTCACACGAAAGATAGCAATACTATTATGTCCTCTGTTTGCTGCTTTTGTATCGAGTATAAATCTGTAAATCCCTTTACTATCACCTCTTGTATACGTGCCTATATATCCAAGAAGTTCATTTTCACTCATAACATACCTCCTTATGGATTCTATTACACCTTACGTTCACTTATAGACAAGTAAACTAAAAACTCACAATTAAGAAATGGCAGCAGAAGAAATCCGGGTAGCTATTATTACCCGGATCTCTTTTTTTATGCCTGCTCTTCAAATAATCGTGCTATTTCTATAATAACCTGAACAGCTTTTTCCATATTATCAACAGAAACGTATTCAAATTTACCGTGATAGTTTTCCCCACCAGTAAAAATGTTTGGCGTCGGCAAGCCCATATATGATAATTGAGAGCCATCGGTCCCCCCGCGAATTGGTTGAATACTTGGTTCAATATCTAGAGTTTTCATCGCTTCATACGCAATATCAACAATTTCCCTAACCGGCTCAATTTTCTCAAGCATATTATAATACTGATCATTCATCTCAAGAATAATATTTTCCTCACCATACTTCTCTTGCATCTGCTTCGTAATATTCGTAATTTTTTCTTTACGAGCCTCAAAATTTTCACGTTCAAAATCTCGAATAATGTAATGAGATTTACTTTGCTCAACTTCACCATTCACAGAAATAAGATGATAGAAACCTTCATATCCCTCTGTATATTCTGGCGCCTCTTCTACTGGTAACTGCGCATGAAACTC
Source organism: Bacillus sp. 05T22 (assembly GCF_056396765.1). NCBI lineage: Bacteria > Bacillati > Bacillota > Bacilli > Caryophanales > Bacillaceae > Bacillus > Bacillus sp. 05T22. The sequence goes on along the minus strand of NZ_JBFTMC010000059.1, from coordinate 6,767 downwards.
CATCGCTAACTTACTTGCATTGAGCATTTTATTTTTTGCTGTTCCAGGATGCGTATTATTGCCTTTAAAAGTAAGTTTTGCACTTGCAGCATTGAAGCTCTCATACTCCAATCCTCCAAGCGGACCTCCATCCATTGTATAAGCGAAAGATGCTCCAAAAGCTTTCACATCAAAGTGAGATGGTCCACGGCCGATTTCTTCATCAGGCGTAAATGCTACTCTAATCTTTCCATGTTTAATTTGTGGGTTATGTAATAAATAATTCATAGCCGTCATAATTTCTGTAAGGCCTGCTTTATCATCTGCACCAAGAAGTGTTGTTCCATCCGTCGTAATCAGGGTATGCCCTTTATATGATGGCAGTTCTGGAAACTGCTCTGGTGTTAAAACAACATTCAATTCCTGATTTAATGTAATTGCCTTCCCATCAAAATTCTCATGAATTTGCGGTTTCACATTCTTTCCTGTAAAATCAGTTGCTGTATCTAAATGAGCTAAAAAACCAATTACAGGAACATCCTTTTCCGTATTGGCAGGAAGTGTTGCCATGACATATCCATTTTCATCCATCGTTACTTCTGTCAAACCAATTTGCTTTAATTCTTCAACTAGTAATTTTCCAAACTCGATTTGTCCTGGTGTTGATGGCACCGTATGACTTTCTTCATTCGATTGTGTATCTATTTTCACATATCTTGTGAATCTTTCTATAAGCTCTTGTTTCAAATTATTTCACTCCTTTTTCATGAATCTCTCTTTATTATAATCCTCATGGCGAAACTTTTTAAAGTTTTTGACTGTAACCATGTCGTTTTTTCATTACATTTAGTATTTCGCACCTGGTATTGGTATACCAGAAGATCCTGTAACAGGAGCTTCAAATGGTGCATTAGCTGGGTTCCTTTATTTAGAAGGCCTTATTCCCCAAAAGGAAATTACACATCTTACAATTGCTCAAGGACATGCAATAGGAAGACCTGAAACTCTTTATGTAACTACAGAACCAAGTACTGATGAGCCTGCAATAAAAGTTGCAGGTGCAGCTGTTGTTACAATTTAGGAAGTAACCTCGCTGAAACACTAGGAAAACTACCACTTTCTACTACTTCTATGAATACTTTGTATTGAAAAACAGACATATACAATGCCCCTTTAAATTTTTTACTATTAATCATACCAATCATAAATATATTATCAATTATTTTCGTTTCTTCACTATTCATTAGTATCATCCCTAAACTAAGATTACAAAAAATATATAAAAGATAATTTTTTTCATTTTCATACAAGAGTACAAAATATTTGTATAACTAAATTTCCACATGTAATATACGTAATTATATATAATATTAGGGGGATTAAAGATGGGACTCACACTCTTTCTGTATTTTCTTTTTTTCTTAGGGTTAACTTTCTTTGGACTCGGAAACGCCATTGCGGTAAAGGTTACATTTCTTGGCTTGCATCCATGGGAAGTTCTGAATATGGCATTATTTCAGCGATTCGGATGGACAATTGGTACATGGAGTGTAATATGTGGCTTATTTCTCGTTCTTGTTTCTTTAGTAGTAGATCCAAAATACATAAACGTAGGGACATTCTTAAACGCACTGCTAATTGGTCCTATTATGGACTTTTTCTTACGACTAAACATTCTTCCTCAGGCCACTCATTATTTGTGGATAAATCTTCTTATTTTACTTGCTGGAATCATAATTACAGGGATTGGGGGCGGCATGTATGTTGCTGCGGGAATTGGTGCAGGACCACGGGATGGATTTATGCTTGCCATTTCGGATAAAACTGGATTATCTGTAAGTCGTGCTAGAGTCATTGTAGAAAGTATTGTGTTAGTAATTGGATATGTACTAGGGGGTCCCGTTTTTATCGTGACATTCCTATACACTTTTATCCAAAGTCCAATATTCCAGCAATCATTTAAAGCATTTCAAATGTTTTTAAATAATTTAGAGAGGAAAAATAAAGAACACGTTAGTGCTAATTTATAAATATATAAATCTTCGTTTACAAAAAATATTGGAGTCTATTTTGAAGACACTATCATCAAAATAGACTCTTATTATATTTAGATTATTATCCACCGAACAATTGAAATAAACAACTTTCGTACTTTATGACAATACTACTTTTATTTCTCTATATGCATGAGTACAATTCTCCATCCATCTGGATCTTCTATTGTAATACCTTTTTCTTTCCAGTATGGATTTTCTGGTTCAATTTCATCATAACCCATTGCATGTAACCTGCTAGTTACTTTTTCAATCTCAGCTTTATTAGTCATATAAAATACAAGTAAATTATCTTTTGTTGGAGCTGGACATGGGCTGCCGTTTATATGTCTTGTAAACTCTAAATGATATTCTGCATCAGGTAATCCAAACATAACTCCATCATAACCTTCATGATTATGGAACTCACCTATCCGTTTTAAGCATAATCCTTCTTCATAAAATGTGATAACTTCTTCAAATTTATCTGTCGGGCGTGCAATTCTAATTTGAACCCAATTCTTCATGCTTTTCTCTCCTTATATTTTTTATGCTCCTACCTGTTAATATAATCGAGTTCCACGTTTATTGAATCCCTCATTCGTATGAAGATGAAATAGTACAAAAGACTTATCGTGYTTATAGTAAAAAATATTACACTGTTTATGTCCCCAAAAAACAGTCCACATTTATTCAGAATATGTGTAATAAAATGATGGTAACCGTTCTATTAAACTATTTGTTGAAATTCATGTTAACAGGAGGAAATAAAATGTATGAAAACAATCGAAAAAGAAAATGGAACGGGTCTTCCAAAGCGATCCCGCTTTCTCTTTTAGATGTAAAAAATGAACTAAAGAAAAAAAGCAAAAGCAGTACCGCTTCCTTTAAAAAGGCTGCATTAACAATAGAAGAAAAAATGCTTATTTATAACATTACAGAACAAACAAAACAACTGAACAAAAATAACGTGACAAGAACACGTGCTTATTATCAGTTTTACCTTCAGCATCCTGAAATACACTGGGCTCTACTTGGACATATGGTATCACGTAATGGCGGTTGGAATATGACAGATTTAAAAGGGGATTTATATACAAGATTGTTATCAGAAAAAGACCAACTTACCTACTACTCTTTTTTAGAACGGGGAAACTGGTTAATCTTCCAAGATGTGTATCCACAATTTTTACTATATGAACAAAGCCTTAAAAGATCTAAAACTCTCTTTTACCTCCTACCCCATCTCAATGTCTCAACGTTTATGGAAACGATGTGGAACCATTTTTGGAAAACGGGCAATCACTATACATTAGCTATAGCAACGATTATTAATGAACAAAGCTATTTAGAAAAAAGAGTCATTCAAAATGATCACTTTAAAAAGACCGTACTAAATAGTATTGGATTTAAGCTCTTTGACTTCTTCCGTTTTAATCRTATCCTTTTTCCATACTATGAAGATGAGACCAAACAAAAAATATTGTTATTTGGTGATACAATGAAACACTTTACCTCCTTACATGAACGAATTCTACTAGGCAAACGATTATACTCTTTATTGTTTCGCAACGAACATACATTATCCAAAGTTATAAATTGGGCTCACGATCATTCGCATACTGCTTCACGGAAAGACTACTGGCCTCATTTGTTTTCTGATGTAAATGAGTCATTTTCTCGTGAATTTTATAAACGTAGAATAAAAAAATGTCACCTCAGAAAAGATGCAAATCGTTTATACAGCCCTCAATTAATATACGCATGGAAAGATTTGAAACATGAAAAGGCAGAAAAAGGAGACTGGTTTGAAGACTGGCGTATCGTAGACTATTTCATTGATAAAGGAGAAAATACAAATGGAAAGATTGAGGATGACTATTGTAAAACGATGGAAAAAATTGAGCTTGCAATTCTTACGAAAAAAAATATCCTTCTCAGAGAAGAAGAAACAGAAGAGTAATCACCTAGCATTTATAGTCGCCATCATTTTCTCCTGTTTCATTGGRACATATTTAGACTATCTATTTGTGAGTAAACAAATGTATGCTTTTCCAGTCAGACCATTTCCAAATATGTTTTCGGTCAATATCGCTTTTACATTATTTATATTGCCAACCTTTACTGCTTTCTTTTTACATATTGCCAAAGCTTTATCTACATTCTCAAGAATTCTATTTATTATGCTGATCGGCATTTGTGCAAGTATATCCGAACAATTTGCTGAAAGCTTCGGATTATTCACTCACAACGAAAACTGGCATCATTATTATTCTCTCTTTGGATATATGATTTTCATGTTCTTAATATGGAAGATTTATCGCTGGCTTCAATAATGTGAAACACTGTTAGATAATCCTAAATGAACCCCTCCACTAGTTGTATTAGGCAATAGCTCCCTATTAGCAGTGCTTTCAATAGTTGCATTAAAATTTATACCCTCTAATTTCATATTGCTATGTTGGTTTGTTTCTTTTTCTTTTGAACAGCCATTACACGCAACCAAAATTAAAATGATGATTATATAAAATGGTAATTTCCGTTTCATCTCATCACCTCATTTATATTTTATATAAAGAAAAAGCAAATTAGAAATTAACTTCTAATTTGCTTTAAAAACCCCCTGTTAAGTTCCATGATTTTCTAGATTCCAAGTCTGATAACTCAATAATTTTTTGAATAATACATTGTTCATTACTATGTAGACTCATAGATGCAGCGGATCTCAACATTTCATGCTCGCCAATACAAATGTCCTCTTTCGCATGTACAAACATCGGTACATCATTTGCATCGTTGCCGAATGCAATGAATGTTCCTTCTTCTACCCCCAGCTTTTGTAGCCCTTTCCATTTATCAATACCTAACGGGCTTATATCAATAATGTCCTCTTGGTGATGTTCATATATTTGCACAGGTAGCGCCTTCAACACTTGCACTAACCTTTCTTCATTACCATTAGGGAACAACACAACTTTCACCATTTCATCAATGCAGTCAATCGATACATTAGTAGCTAACTGATTGGCGCATTTCGATTACGGATATGGGTATTGGTATACCTGAAAATGAAATCCAAAAAATATTTAATCGTTTTCATAAAGTCGATGCTGCCCGAAACAGAAATGTAAACGGAAGCGGATTAGGCCTTTCTATTGTAAAAAAAGTCATTGACCTTCATAGCGGAGCAATAACAATGGATAGTGAACTTGGAAAAGGAACGATTTTTTCTATTTACCTTCCGAAACAACAAGAAGGGACTATTCATATGCAAAATAAAAAATAACCTGCATTCACTGAGCCTACTGAAAAAATACCTACTTTGAACAAGGAACAAAATTTTTATTAATATACAGCGATCAAAAAGAAGATAACTCCCTTTATACAATAGGAAGTTATCTTCTTTTTCTGCAACATATTTATATATAAACTGTAGACCCGTCTTTTGTAACCTTTTGTTCATATTCCGTTCATATTTCCTCTTTATGATAAGAGCATAGAACGAAACAAGGAGGAACGAATCTAATGTTTTTAGCACTTAAAGAATTAAAACAATCGAAATTACGTTACGGATTAATCGGTACAATCATGATGTTATTATCATTTCTTGTACTTATCATATCAGGTCTAGCAAATGGATTATCTCATGCTAATGCCTCTTCTTTTATCGAAATGAAAGCAGAAAAATTTATTTTATCAGATGATGCAGATGGTAAATTGTTACGCTCTCAAATTAAGAAAGAAGATGTAGATAAAGTATTGGCACAGGTTGATGCAAAAGATGCAGTTCCAATGCATATTAAAGTATCAACATTTGAAAAAGAAGGAAGTTCCAATAAAGTTGATGTTGCTATTTTCTCAAGTAAACAAGATTCATTCATTGCTCCAAAAGTGATTGAAGGAAAAAACGGTACGTTAGAAAACAATGAAATCGTTGCTGATGAATCTATTAAGGAAAAAGGAATCAAGCTTGGAGATAAGCTAGTAGATCCTATTTCTAAAAAGGCTTTCAAAGTTGTCGGATTTACACAAAATCAAATGTTTAGTCATTCACCTGTTGTTCACATGAATGAAAATGAATGGGACAGCATTGCACTGCCACATCAAAAAAATTACAGTGTAATCGCCCTAAATACTGATAAAAAAAYCGATAATGCAACAGTTGTTGATAAAAAAGAAGTACTGCAAAGTATTCCAGGTTATAAAGAAGAACAAGGAACATTAACAATGATTATTGCGTTCTTACTTGTAATTTCAGCATTGTTAATTGGCGTTTTCTTCTATGTCATTACATTACAAAAAACACATCAATTAGGTGTATTAAAGGCAATCGGAACAAAAAACTCATATTTAGCAAATACTTTAGTTGTACAATCTATAGTCTTAACTGGCGTTGCTCTTATCATCGGCATTGGCTTAATCTTTGCTGTAGAAACTGTTCTACCAGCTAGTATGCCGTTCTTATTAACAACAACAACAATCTTGCAATATACAGGTGCCTTTATCTTAATTAGTATACTGGGTACATTAATTTCTCTATATCAAGTATTAAAAGTAGATGCATTAGAAGCAATCGGAGGTGGCATGTAATGGTAACTGAAGTAAAATGGGATAACCCAGCGTCATTATTAAAGCTTGATCAAGTAAGCAAAGTATACGGCCAAGGTGAAACAGAGGTAACTGCCTTGCACCCAATTACGTTAGATGTAAAAGAAGGCGAATTTATCGGTATTGTTGGTCCATCTGGCTCTGGGA